>JABXJV010000173.1 GCA_013375355.1 Candidatus Helarchaeota archaeon | reverse complement strand
TTCAAGTATCTAATGACTTAAATAATAGGAACCTTCTCCTTCTTATTGGAGTGGGAATAGTTATATGCGTAATTGTAATTTATACGATAAGGAAACACATCAAAAATAAGAGTAAAGGGGAAAATATATAGTCGGGTTTTAATTTGATTTTTGTTCACAGGAGGTGAGTTAATGGATGAATTGACGACGGGCCGGAAAGTGGCGGCAGCAATTTTGGCAATTTTGTTAATTTTGTTTGGGATTTTTATGATTTATATCACAATATTTGGCTTTCCAAGGTAAGAAGTCACTAAAGAAAGTAGTAAAAAGAAGGAGATTCAAAATTGAGTGAAGCATTGCGGGGTTATGATTGAATTAATGAAATAAAAAGTCAATAAAAAGAATTAATTATAAAATGGAAATAGAAATTGGAAAATCAAAGAAATCAGAATAATAATGAACAAAATTTTAAAGAGAAAGATAAAATACACCTGCCCCCATTTCCTACTTGGGTTTTTGCGGTTACTTTGGTTTCAGAAATTATTTATTTAATTATTTCTTTAACAACAAAAACAGATATTATATTTTTACCTAGCATTTGGTTGATAATATCAATTATGTTAATAATAGTGGGAAGATTTTCTTCAACTGGAAATGCTTATAATGAATTAAAAGAACAGACCAAAAAGAACATCAGAAGTATAGGATTAATAATTATTAGCTATGGGATAATACTTCTTATATTAGCAATTTTTACAATTTTTATATATCTATACAGATTATATACTTAAAGAAAATTGACTGGGGAATTCACATTATGAAAAAATATTATGAGCCATTTCGTGAATTAATTAAAAAAGAACCACCAATTTACGGATTTTACAAATCAAGATTTACAAAAGAATATAAAATAAAGACGATAATTGCGACTTCTATTATGTGTGTTATTTTTTTAATTTTTTTTTATATATTTTTTGAAGTTCCACTAATTGTTCTCTTCTATTTTATAGCAGTTTTTGTATTGTTAATTATTTCTGTAATTTTTATGAAAAGTGAACTAAGGGCAGAATTACCTAAAATTATAGAATTAGATGAAGAAGTAAAAGAAAAAATCAAGCAAGAATTAATAAATCTAGAAATACTCCACGAGGGACAAGCATTAAAAATAATAGGTAAAATTGCATATTCAGATCCCGATTATGCAAAAAAAAGGTTTAGAAAATGGGCTTGGAAAGAAACTGGAATACTAGTTTTGACAACTAAAGAACTAATTTATCTGGGTGAAAAAATTCATTTTTTAATTCCTATTTCCGAAATAAACTATATTCAACCGTTTATTACATTAGGAGTAACAAAATCTTGTAAAGTATGTGAAGTCAATTATGGTACACAAGAAATGCAAGTAATATTAATGGGAACAATTGGAAAATTTTACTGTCCCGATCCAATGAATGAACTTGAATTTAAAAGCATGAAACTCATGGAATATTTACTAAAGTGGTATAATTCATATAAAAATACATAAAATAATCTGATTATATAAATAGAAAAGTTAATTGATGTGGGTAAAATATGATCTTTCATATAATAGGTCTCCATTGTGCTGGTAAATCAACATTCATCAAAGAAAAATTTCCAAGTGCAGTGGTCCTGGATATGAAAAAATTCTATAAAACCCATGATTTCCTACCCGCAACTTCCTATCATGACAGGACCGCACATACTTTAGAACATGAATTTGCAGATTGCCTTGAGGAGGCCAAAAAGAGCAATAAAATGATGGTCGTGGAGAGTTCGGGGACAAATCTGAGGGTGAATCAATTAGTTGCAGAACATGAATTTTTCAAAGGAACATGAAAATTCAGCTGAAATAAATATAAAAAGAAAAAAAAAGAAATAAATACTAGAAAAATTGAATGAATATGGTCGTCATATTTTCATGCATAACATAATAGCATCAACACATCTAATGGATGTTCAGACTATTGTTCATCCATGATGTCAAATAGCAATAGTGCTTTAAATTTAACGAAAATCGCTTAATCTATTAAAAAATTTAATTTCATTAATAGACTTCATGATTTTTATTTTCTAATTCTTTAATTTGGTTCCTAAGTTCGTCTATCTTCTTTATAATTTGTTTTTTGAAGTCTAAAAATGTTTCATCCGAAATTGTGCCTCTTTCCTTTAACAGCTTATATCTCTCCAATTTAAACTGTTGTTTATCAAGTTCATTCTGTAATTCTTGTAATTTTTTATCAATGTCGGGTGTTTTCTCATCCAATAGTGCTTTAGATTCTACTGCTGTTAATTTAGGTTTTGCGACTCTTTTTACAGTTCTATAGGGAGATTTTAATTTTTTAGTTCTTTTTTTAAATGGTAATTTTTCCTTTTTATATAACACAAAGAAACCGACTACTGCACCACCAACTGCTCCTAATATGATTATTAGGAGAGTAACGATATTTAAAGGAGAGGGCTCACCGAGAGGAATGATTCCCATTGAAGGTTTTTTGGGTGATTTTTGAAAAGTAAAATTATAATAGGAGCCATCATTATCATTAATTTTCATAAAACTCTCATTATCAAATGCATATATTTGATAATAAACAATAGTTCCTCCTTTTTGACCAGGTATTGAAGCTGAGTAATTATTGCCTCCTATAGAACTCATTTGAATTAAATTCCAAGTTGTTAAATTATCAATTGAATAGAGCAAGAAAACTTTATCGATTTGTTTATCATCCGTTACATTTATAGTAATTGTCACGGCAGTTCCTTCAAATTTCAAAATTCTCTTTACCTCCATAAGTGATCTGTAATACCTGATGCTATTATTGGAGTTTTTTCTAACTATCTCTTTTTTTCTTTCTTATTTTTTAATTCTAATCATTCATGAGGGTATATAAAGTGATAAAATCCGAGATATAGATGCAAGTGCTCTTTTAAAAGATCCTTTTCTTTAAAAAATTGCAAATCAGTTATATGTTTCTTTTTTTTAACAAAGATCCCCATTTCATCCACTTGAGGAATTAAGAGGGGGAAAAATCGAAGGAATATTTGAAAAAGAACTCTTCAAAATTAAATCAGATATAGAAAAATCTATTGCTGAATTGGAAGAAAAATTAAAAAAAATGGACAGAACAGGTCAAAACTAAAAAAGTCAACTCAAATAAGGATTCTTTCGATAAATTCTATTATAAAATCTCTTTTTATTCGAACTCTTTTAATAATTATTTAGATTTTACCATAACCACATTTTTCTTTTTCTTCATCTTTACAATCTTCGCTGCATAAATGGCAATAAATCGGATTACAGCAAAAAATTACAGAACTGTATATTGGAAAATCCTCAAAATCGTTTATTAATTCAAAATCGGTCTCTTCTATTTCATCATATAAGTACCAATATCTATCCCCAATTAATACATAACCAAGCTTTGCTTCTGGAATTAAATAATGATTTTTTTTAATTTTTTCAATATCTTTTCGAATCTCTTTCTTTAAGTCGGCTTTGCTTCCAGAATCTTTAATTAATTCAATAATTGAATAATATTTCAACTATGGAAAATATAAATATGTTTGTCAAAAAAAAGGAAAAAATTAGAGACTATGAGTTAGTAAAGTTATTTTGTGAAATTATCCCAAATCGAATCAATTGATTTATCATAATGTAACCGCACTCCGCAATCTTTACAATTATAAGTCGAATTGTCTCCTTTTTTCATTTCTTTTTTACATATGGGACATATTAATTTTTTCAAATTTACGCTTCACTTAATTTTACTTTATTAAAAATATATTCATATACAGCATGGGAATTAATTAATGAAAGAGTCCGGTTTCATTAACCAGAACGATTTTTTATGGGTCTTAATGGCGCAGTTTGTTTCAGTGGTAGCCTTCCTCAATATACTTATAAAATTTCTTGGCTAATAGAATGTCTATAACAATTAAGCCTATTCCAAGAATTAGTGCATAAAATATTAGTATTAATTCAATGACAACGGTGTTTGTTAGTAGATTATATATTAAGGCTCCAACAATTAAGACTCCAAAAAATACTAAAAGACCACCAAAGATAGCTATTTTTTCCATTAATTTCTCTTTTAATTTGGAAATTTCTTTCATTCAATCTCCTAGTTTTATTTTGGCGGGACATGGATGCAGTATGAAGAAGGGAATGAGAAGGGTTGTTTTAGAAGGATTTGAAAAAATAGAACCGCGACCATGTCCCAATATGTTATTTGCGCGGAGGTAAAAAAAAGGATTGAATTTATGGCTATTCTGCTACTTTTTAGTACTTTTCATTCATCCATTTTTCCAAATATCTGACTTTATCCATAGTAAAATCAGGAAACATTGCTTTTACAATTCGATACGCTTCTTCGACCGATTTGCCAGCTTTTCTATATTTGATATATAGGGACTCGCTTTTTTCTTTCCTACTTACCAATTAAATCCTAACTGGAAATTCCTTCCTTATTCTTTTTTTTCTTCTTCTTTCTTCTCTTCTTCCTTCTTTTCTTCTTCTTTCTTCTCTTCTTCTTTCTTTTCTTCTTCTTTCTTCTCTTCTTCTGCCATTTTAATTCACACCTTTGACTATTTATAATAGCCTTTTATTGCGAGAGTTATGTCACCTTTTGTAATTTTCTTTCTTCTAGAATGTTTAGCCAATACACGAGCTCTTCTAGTGATTCTGATTGCTTTTTCTTCTAACCATAAAATTAAATGTGCTATTGCATCTCTTGAAACAATCTTTGCCCCAGAATCGCCCATAACTTTTCGTAAAGGGCTCCACGCGAAATATCTTTTCTTTGCCATTTCCAATTCGCACCTGATTATTATTTAGTTGTTTTTATATTTAATATTTTTGAGAAGATATAAATTTAAATATCCGTCCCTACATAAATAACATTGTAAATGTAAACTTATGTGAACCTGCACCCCCAAAACACCTCCAATCTTATTGTGAGTTAACCCTACTGATATAAATTAAGTGGAAACGCTTTCCTTTATAGCTGATACATCTCGTTCAGGAGTGCAGGTTCACCAGTATATGTGTGTCCGTTTGTAAATATACAAAGATTGAACCCTACCCTCGATAACTACTTTTATAATAATCCCCTCCCGATTACTTTCCGATTTTTTACATCGGGGGTAGGGTTCACCCAGTTATCATTTTGTCAGTCTTTCAAGTTTTTAAAGAAATATACTGTGCGCCTTATTGCGAATTTTAGAGGATTAGATTAATTTTTTTATGGCTTTATCGCGAGTTTTTCGATATTTTTTGATTTTTCGCTTATTATCTGTTTTTTCAATTAATACAATAGCTTTGGAATAAATATCTACTGCACTTTGGTAATTAGGCGGAAGAGTTATATTTTTCAATAACAAATGAAGTTCTACAAGAACTATGTTTTAAAATGGATTATCCCGAACCATATCCTTCGTTAGAACCCCCAATAGTCTGAACATCCATTAGATGTGTTGATGCTATTATGTTATGCATGAAAATATGACGACCATATTCATTCAATTTTTCTAGTATTTATTTCAATACTTACTCTTGGGGTAAAGAAAGTCGAAAAGAAACGCAAAAATTTAATTTATTCAAAGTTTATTTTCATCATTATAAAAAAAAGGTTGAAAAAAGTTTAGGGTTGCTTTACTTTCTTCTTACTTTAAATCTTCTTCTTTAACTAAAAATAAAAAGTCGTTCTTATTTTATTTTTCTAACCCAAGTAGTTTACGAAGTTCTACATAATCTTGCTTTAAGCCAGCAACATCAAGGATTTCTAATAGTTTTTCTTGTCTTTCTTTTATGTTAAGATCCTCGAGAATTTTTTCGATGCGTTCACTTTTAATTCCTATTTTATCAAGAGATTCTTCTAATTTCTTTCTTTGTTCGGGAAGATCAAGTCGCTCTATAAATTCCTTTAGACGATTATATTGCTCTGTAATTCCAATGATTTCACTAATTTTTTTAATTTTTTCAACGCGTTTGTCTATTTCAAGTTCCTTTATTACAGCTTTAACTTTCTCATCTATTTTTTCTATACCTAAGCTTTCTCGAAGTTTTTTGATTCTATCTGTTAGAGATTCTCCTTCTTCTCCTTCAGCAGCGCCCAAAATTTTTCTAATTGGTCTTAAAAGTACCTCGAATATGCTTTCTTTTTCTTCTTCAGCCATAATTTTTCATCTCAAAATTTTTATCATTAAATTATTTATTAATTTTTTTGATACTTATATTTTTATTAATGCTGTATCTATCCATCATTAGTTGAATCTTGAAAAGAAGTAAAAAATTCAGATTGTTGGGGATGAATCTTTTTATTCAAAATATCAGACAAGAGAAATTATTTTCACGAATACTGAAGAGTGGATCATACTCATTATATTAGTAAAATCAATCCTATTTCTTATAATAACTTACATTTTTCGATAATTTCTTTTTCCTATGAAAAAAATTTCAAAATTTATAAAAAAATTTAAGAAATTCCCAAAAAAATTGAATTATATTGCGAAATTTTTAAAAATTATTTTAATCATAATATATAAATAGAAAATAAATTAAAAGGAAAAAAATTGATTCCAACTAAAAAAATAATGTATCAAATATTTTCAATTTTATCTAATGAAGATAATATTAGAGTACTCAATTTTTTATTAGATACGCCTCTTAAGATTAATGATTTAATTAAAAAAATGAATGAACCTTTTAATAAAATCCAGAAACAACTGGATATCCTTGAAAAAAATCATTTTATAAAAAAAAGATTCGTTGAAAATAAACACGTTCGAAATTTGGAATATTTTATTACTGAGCGAACAGCAGTTTTATTAGAAAAATTAAACTTAATCTTAAATCAATATATTAGCCAATCAAAATCAAATGAAAACTAAATTTAAAGAAATTAAGCTGAATTAGAAATTTGGAGCATATTTAGTTCTTGATTAATTATATTTGGATTATTAAAAATAGCGGAGAAAACTTATTTTATGAAACTTTTGGCTCTACAATACAAATAGATGAAAGTTTAATTTCTGGCTTATTTATGGCTCTTAATTTATTTGTGAAGGAAACCGGAAAGGGAGGCATTGATCACCTGGTTTTGAAGGATGAAAAATTCATTTATAAAAATTTTGGTCCTATTTTTTTAGTGCTCGGTTGTGACCGATCGGATGAAATTGAGAAAATAAAAGAAATTATGGTTACAATTGGAAATCGATTTTTAGAAAAATTTGGAAACCTTGAAAATTGGAATGGACATATTAAAACCTTTCACCAATTCTCTGATATTTTAAATACTGAATTTAAATTTGAAGATTTGAGTATTTTCGAGAGTCCTCAATTATCAAGAAAAGAAATTAAAGCAGAACTTAAAACCGAAAGAAGATTTTTTTATAAAATTGTAATAGTAGGAGATAAAGGTGTGGGAAAAACTTCTATAATACGAAAATTTTCTAAAAGTAGTTTTGAACCACAATATAATCCAACTTTAGGTTTGGATTTAATAAAATATTCATATTCTTATAATTTACATACAACTTTTTCGTTTACTGCTTGGGACATCTCAGGAAAAAAATCTTATAAAAAACTTAGAAAGTCGTATTATCCAAATACTCAAGCTTTCCTAGTTGTTTATGATGTTACACAATTAGAAAGTTTTGAAGAAGTTGAAAAATGGATAGATGAAATACGACAATATGGAAAAAAAGACAGTGTTTTTATATTAGTAGGAAATAAAGTTGACTTAGAAAGTGAAAGAAAAATTTCTTTGGAAGAAGGACAAAGGAAAGCAAGTAAGTTCAATTTTGAATTTTTTGAAACTTCAGCAAAAACTGGACAAAATATTAACAAGATATTTAATTTTTTAGGAAAAAATATAATTGAAAAAAGAAAAATAAAAATCTAAGATTACATCGCCCAAATATGCCCTAACAATCTTGAGGAATTAGTTTTAAAAAATTATAAATAGGAGATAATAAAATGAAACCGGCATTTAGATTTAAATTAATACTTTTTGGTAATATAGCGGTGGGTAAAACCTCTATTATTGATAGATATGTTAATAATAAATTTGAAAATGAATATATTTCAACTATGGGTTATAATGTTTTTGAAAAAACTATTGATATAAATGGAAATAGTGTTTCTTTTATGATTTTTGATATAGGAGGGCAGGAAAAATTTGAAGAATTAAGAAAAAAATACGCAGAAGGAGCAAATGTAGCATTACTGGTATACGACATCACAAATCGAGAGTCTTTTACTAATATTAAAAAATGGCATCAAGATTTGATAAATTTTACAGACAATGCCTTTTTTATTTTAATTGGAAATAAAGTTGATTTAGAAGAAGCAAGACAAGTTCAGATGAATGAAGGGGCAGATTTGGCAAAAGAAATACAAGCTTCTGGTTTTTTTGAGACTTCAGCAAAAACCAATGTAGAAATAAATAATGCATTTTATAAATTGGCTCAAATGTTATTAGAGAAAGCCCTCTACTAAAAGTAAAAATATTAATTTAAAAAAAACGTCAAGAACGGTTTAGAGACCTAAGAAAAAAATATGCAACTGGAGCAAATGCAGCATTATTGGTTTACGACATTACAAATAGAGATTCTTTTGATAATATAAGAAATTGGCATAATGACCTGATGGAATTCACCCATGACCCTAGTT
>JABXJV010000172.1 GCA_013375355.1 Candidatus Helarchaeota archaeon | reverse complement strand
TTCCTGTATATGAATCTTTTGATTTAAATATTATCCATCAGGCGTTTAATATTTTAATTGATAATGGTTTTGCAACTTCTACACTTCTAAAAATAAGATCTGATGAAATTTTAGAAATTATATACAAATTAATAGAAGACGAAGAATTGTATAAAGCTCAAATTTATATTCAAATTAAAGCTTTAACCGACTATGCAGACATAGAAGGGGATTGGTTTGATAAATTATATAAAAAATTCAACCTTATCGATTACCTTTATAGAATTTATCATACTGAAGATGATGAAGTTAAGGTAAAAATTAAGTATCTAATAGAAAAAAAAGTGAATGAAGGAATTCTTTATTCTTTACTTAAAGCATTTGATATTTCAAATTCGAATATGATGCAAAAAATTTTTTGGTTTTTTAGTTGCATTCGCCGTCGAAAAACTTTACTTTTTTTTGAAAGGAGTTTAGATTTTAAAGATAGAGTATTAATGGATAAAATAATTTATATTTTATTGGAAATTGGTTATATTGATGGATATCTTTTGTTATTTAAAAAATTCTCCAACTTGACACTAGAATTTAAGTTAAGAATTTTAGATAAAATCAATTTATCATTCTTAAAAATCAATCGAGTTTTTGATCAATTGACATCAGAGGAAATTTATCAGTTTGAATCTATTGCATATTCACTGCTTGAGCTTTTAAAAAAGGAAGAAGACCCAATAATAAGAATTAAGATTATAGAAATTCTTGGAAATATTGGTATAACAAAAATTGAGCCACTTATAAAAATTCTAGATGATCAGGACTCTTGCATGAGGGCTAAAGTTGCCGAAGCTTTAGGAAAAATTGGGGATCAAAAAGCTTTCAAACCTTTAATTTTGCATTTGGATGATAATTCCTATGATGTCCAAGCCAAGATTATTGGAGCTTTGGGTGAATTAGGTGACCCATTGGCAACATTACCATTAATTAAAAAATTAAAAAGTGAAAACAAAAATGTTATTTGGGAAACAATAATTTCATTAGGTAAATTAAGAGATAAAAAAGCTATTGAGCCATTAATTGCATTCTTAGATAATCCAAATCCCAAAATTAGATTAAAAGTACTAGATGCCTTGGAAAAAATTAGTGATCCTTTAATGATGTCTAATATATTAAAGACTTTGGATGATGATGATCCTAATATTAGAGCTAAATCTGTGGAAATTTTAGGATTGATAGGAGATAAACATGCTTCAAATTATTTAATAAAAAAACTAGACGATGTTGAATTAGTAAAGATAGAAGCCATAAGGGCGTTAGGCTTTCTACGAGATTCCAGAGCACTAGATCGGTTAATATTTTTATTAGAAAGCGAGCCATTTAATGTAAAAAGAGAGATTATTCTAACTTTAGGAAAAATTCGAGATAGAAAAGCAATAAAACCTCTATTAGAACTAGCAAATGAAAGAGAATTGCGAGGAACCCTTTTGTGGGCTTTATCTGAAATAGAAGATGATATTTTAATTAAAGTACAAATTAAAAGATTACAGAAGAATGAATTAAAAACAAAGTTGGAAGTAATGGATGAGTTAAGTAAAATAAATTCCGATAGCATTATCCCACCATTAATAATATGTCTTAACGATACGAACGAGAAAGTTTCCTTAAAAGCTAAAGAGATATTGAAGGAAAAAAAGATTTTAATATAAATTACTTCAATCATTACTAAACAAAAAAATAAAGCTGGGATATTTTTGAAAGTATATGATGAATTTGATAACTTTTACAAAGGAAAAAAACTATATAAAGCTGGTAAAATTACTTGTCCATACTGCGGACAAAAAAAAATGTCCTACTATGTAGAAGATAAAGAAATTGGAAAAACTTTTTTCTTGGAAAACAAAGATGGAGCAAAATTATGTAAAGAGTGTTATGTCGATTTTCTAAGAGATGAAAGGGAGAAAGAAAAAGTAGCTAAAGCATAATAACTCTTTAAAATTAAGTATCCACTTTATCATCTTTTAAAATTATCTAAAAATAATATCTATTTCTTCTTTATTAAAAGATCATAATTTTTCTCAATTTCTTCAAGCAAAATATGTGTATTTAATTTTTTATTTTTAAGTAAAGCTGCAATGGAAGAGCCTCCAGCACCCACACCCTCTTTAGCAATATCTTTCTCATAAGCTTTTAGACCTTCAGCTTTTAATTTATTAAAATCGAGGTTTACGGCTAAAATAGGAATTTGTCCGATTTGATCTACAATTCCTTTAATATCAGATTGTTTATCCTCAACAATCCATCTTGTTGTGCCAATGGCTAAATTATTTAAAACTTTTTGGTCAATAGAATTAACAACAGCTAGGACACTAGTCATTTGAGTTCCTCCTGCTAATAAAATAGGAATTTTTTTTCCTGCTCCTAGAACTAGACCTGCATATGCAGGGATCATTGGATCACCCAAACATTCTATCGCTTTAATAGGATCATTCTTACAGCTTCCAAATTCAATATTTGCTGATTTCATACCTAATTCAATAATTTCTTCCTTTAATTTATGTGGATTTACAGGCATACTGGAACTCACTTTACCTTTTCCTTCTATACCCATAGCACTCAAAACACCAAGGGTAGTTGTAGTTCCCCCTGCAATACTTTCTCCAATTACAAGATAATTTAGGTTATTGCAATATTTTACCAAGTTCTCTCCCAATATTTTAGATCGAGCAATAACTTCCTTTACATCTTTCACTGCTTTTCCAGTCCTTATATCACCTCCAGGAGAACCTCCGACCTCTACATAAGGTATTTGAGGATATACACGCACTCCACCAATAACAACAAGTTTAGATAGGTCTACTAAATTTAAAGCAGACATGGTAATTAAACCCGGTGTAGGAATTCCATCGGGAGTTATGGGAACGCCTGAAATGCATTTACATTCACCATAATATAATAATTCACAGTCTGCTGCTGGAGTAAAGTCTGTAATTTCTGGGTTTGCTCCAGCAACTGATATTCCAGGTATTTTTGCGGTTTCAGTATTGCCTATAACGCATATAAATCCGGGATTTTTTCCTTTAAGTTTCTCAGTAAATTCCTTTCCTTTTTTTTCATTATGAGCAAACAAAATATCCAATTTAACTCGCCAATTATTAATAAATCTAAGGTTATTCTAACCTAATTCTTTAAATTTTAAAAGAATTAATAATATAACCCCTAGCGATATTATTTCTATTATACCTACAATTAGAAACGCAAAATCAAAATTACTATATGTTATTATATATCCAGCTATTAATGGACCAATAATTATTCCAAAATTACCAACAAAATTAAAAAAGCCCATCGCTATAGCATTTTCTTCTTTACTGACTATATCTCCAATTAAAGCCATCGTAGGAGGGGTAGTAGTTCCTGCAAAGATACCTAAAATAATGAATAAAATTATAAGAATTAAGAATCCGTATGTTCCAAAAAACGCTATTGAGCTTAAAACAATACCATACCCTAGACTACCAATTATTAATGGTTTATAACGCCCAACTTTATCTGATAATTTGCCAATGGGATATTGAAGAAGAATAAAGGGTAGAGCATATAATCCTAAAACCATTCCCCGAAGTTCTGGTCCTTTATATAAAACCATTTGTAGATACATTGGAAGTATAAATATGATAAATCCCATATGAAGGCGATCTATAAAATTAAAAAGTCCTGGAACAATTAATTTGGGGTGACGCTGTACACTATTTAAGATTTTTTTTAGAGATGGATTCTTTTTAATTTGCTTCGGTTCCATCAGAAAAAAAGATAATATAAATACAATTCCATTTAAGATCATTGCAACATAATAAGGGATAAAAACTCCCATACTTGCGAATAAACCTCCGAGAACTGGTCCAATTCCCATAGCCGTAGCTAAAAATATACCAAAAATCCCCATATTTTTCCCCCTATTTTCAGATGTTGATAAATCTAAAATGATAGTCATTAAAATTTGCCAACTTAAAACTATAAATACGCCTTGACAAAATCTGAAAATTAATAGAATTCCAAATTCTAAAGTTATGGTCATTAGCCAAAAGAAGATTATACTACATCCACTACCAATAATAGTAAAAATTTTTCGTTTTCCAAGACGATCTGATAAAATTCCTGCGAAAATACCCATAATCAAATAGGACATATATAATGTTGAGTCGAATAACGATGTTTCAAAAAGAGTTAACCAAGGAAATCTAAGAACAATAAATTCATACTCATTAGTATGTAGAATTGATACTCCTGTAATTGTTAATAGGACTAGAATTCCTGAAAAAACGATATTCTTAGAAAATTCCGAGTTAATTAAGTTATCCTCTTCCAAGGTTTTTACCTAATATAAAATAACGTGATAGTTAAATTAAGTTAACTTTTTTAAATTTTTTTTTCATTCCTTAATAATAGTTTGGATTAAAATTACGAAAAATTAAAAGCTTTAGAAGATTATCCTTCTATTTTTTGTTCTTCTCTTTCTTTATATTCATGAATTCCAGATTTACAAAAATCAGAAAAGTGAGAAAGCCATTTAGGTTTATCAGGTACAGATTCAATAAATTTTACGAATTTTTTCAATTGAGTCACTGTTTCATGATGTAGATGATGTTCCATATTACACGCATCTATTAAGGCAATTTCCTCTGGAACTAAGAGGTTTATTAAGAGTTTGGATAATACTTGATATTCCTCGGTAATCTCTTCTGCGATTTTTTTACCCTTATTAGTTAAAGTAATTGGGCGATTTTTTTCATAATTAATTACTTTTTCCTTTTGTAATTTTGTTAACATTTCAGAAACACTAGGGGGTTTAATATTTAACTCCTTAGCAATATCCTTAGTTCTTGCAGAACCATTTTTTTCTATGATATTTTGTATTGCTTTAATATAGTCTTCTTTTTTTCTGCTCAATTTGTTTATAACCATTTTTAATTCAATCCAATTTTCAAAATTATCACTTTATTGATTATAATAGTAAAAAGATCTTAATTATTGGAAAAACATTAGGCTGATGACCATAACTACCATACCTAATATTAATCCAGCAAGAACAATGTGTTCATGACCAAATTTATGTGCTGCTGGCAGCAACTCATCAAGGCTTATATAAACCATAACTCCTGCGACAAATGCCAATAAACTTGATAATAATAAAATATTTATAAAAGGTAACAGTATTATTAACGCTAATATTGCCCCTAAAGGTTCCGCAAGTCCTGAGAGCATTGAATAATAAATCCCCTTCTTTTTATTTCCTGTAGCATAATAAATAGGTATCGAAACTGATATACCCTCAGGGATATTATGAATTG
>JABXJV010000171.1 GCA_013375355.1 Candidatus Helarchaeota archaeon | reverse complement strand
TTTCATCTTTTTTTCTACTCATTTGGTTTGAACCTCTCCATAATGCTATTGGCATGAGCTTGAAAACCTTCAACTTTAGCAAAGTTTACAACACAATCTTTCAGCTTATTTAAACCTTCTTTTGTACTTTCAATAACATCTATTAATTTAACATAGTCCATAATTGATAAACCAGAATAATATCTAGCAGCTCCACCAGATGGTAACACATGGTTAGAACCTGCCGCAAAATCACCTAATGGAACAGGTGAAAAATCTCCAAGAAAGATTGATCCGGCATTTTCAATCTTATCTAAAACCGATTTAGGGTCTTTAATTTGGATTTCTAAATGTTCAGGGGCGATTTCATTTGCCAGTTGTATAGCTTCCTCAATTGATTCAACGAGGATAAAAAATCCATTCTTTTCTAATGCCTCACTTGCAAATTCTTTTTTTGGAAGCTCAGGGATTAATTTATTCAACTTTGAAATAGTTGCCTTCGCAATTTCAGAAGATGTTGTCAATAAGAAACAAAAAGTTCCTGGCTCGTGTTCTGCTTGAGATAAAATATCTGTAGCAATAAAATTAGGATTACTATTTTCATCAGAAATGATAAGTACTTCACTTGGTCCGGCTGGTAAATCGATTCTAACATCAACATTTACAATTTGTTTAGCTGCTTGAACATAAATATTCCCTGGGCCAACAATTTTTTCAACTTTTGGAATTGAAGAAGTCCCATAAGCCATTGCAGCAATTGCTTGGGCTCCACCTACTTTAAAGATTTTATCAATTCCTACTTCATTTGCAGCAACTAAAATATATGGGTCTATATTACCTTTTTTTTGAGGAGGAGTACAAAGTATAACTTCTTTAACCTTTGCAACTTTAGCTGGAACAGCTGTCATTAACACTGTAGAAGGATAAGGGGCTCTGCCTCCAGGAATATAAAGCCCAACTCTCTTATATGGCTTCATAATTTGCCCAACTGACACACCTTTTGAGGTTTCAATAAACCAAGGCTCTCTAAATTGGGCTTGATGATATTTTTCAATATTATTCTTAGCAATATTTATTACATCTAAGAACTTGGAATCAATTTTTTTATAAGCTTCTTTAATTTCATCCTTATTTACCGCTAATTCATCCTTATTTAACTTAATACCATCAAATTTTTCAGTAAAACTGAGAAGTGCTGCATCTCCTCTTTGCTTAACTTCACTGATTATCTTTGAAACTGCAAATGAGACGTCCTCGAATTGAACTTTACCCCTATTGATTACCTTCTCTAAGTACTGTTTTTTAAAATCATTAATAGTTACTGTTTCTAACATTTATCTTAACACTCTCATTGAAGTTTATTCTTCTTCTTCAGAAGGTATTATTTGTCTTGGTTCATGTATTACGATTCCTTGAGCATATTTTCTTAAAATTGGCATTAGTTTCATAAAAGTATCTTTGGGGATGATAGTATTGATTGCGCTCCAACCTTCAATTCCTGAAAGAGGGGCTATTGTTGGTCGTTTCAATGCTGGAAGTTCTTTGAGCAATTTGGGTAGATTTTTATTCTTGATATTCATGAAAATGTGTAGTTTTTTCCTGGCTTCTACAACTCCTTTTAATAACATCTTAATATCTTGAATTTTACCTTTTTTCCATGGATCTTTTAAGGCTTTACGGTTAGCTAATAAACGTGCAGTTGAAGAAACTAATCTATCAATTACTTTTAATTTATTTTCCTCAATGGTTTTTCCAGTTGCGGTAAGGTCAACAATAGCTTCTGCATCTTCTGGTGGTTTGGCCTCTGTTGCTCCAAAAGAAAGAATGATTTTAACTTGGGAATTTTCTCCATTCCTAGACCAAGGAGTGATTATTTCAGGAACTTTATCTTGAAATTTTTGTTTATATACAGGATTATTCATTATGTATTTCTTAGTTGTTGCTATTAATTCTGTAAAAATTCGTACAGGCTTGTTTTTATTTAGAAATTTTTTTAATAAGTCTGAAAAATTCTTTATATCATTCCAATCCCTTGGAACTGCAAGAACTAGTTCTACTTTTCCATATTCTAAATCCAATATATCCTCTACTTCATCAATAACCCCTGATTCTTCGGTCCAATCGATCCCAGAAATACCAAGATCATGTGCGTCTTGGGCAATTAAATTAGGTATTTCTTGAGGTCTAAGAATTTTCAACTCAATCTCTGGATCATTAATAAAGGGACGATAAGATCTATCTGTTCCGACCAAGCTGTATCCCGCTTGTTTAAGAAGATCCATGGTGTCTTCTTCTAGTGAACCTTTTGGTATCACAAATCTTAATTTATTTATTTTAAAAACCTCTTTTTATCATTCTGTATGATAAATTGATATAGACAATATATATTTGTATAGACAATATACAGAAAGAATTAATAATTCTAGTATTTCCACAGTTCACTTTAGAGTTTTCCAAAACAAAGATGAACTAAATCCCTCAATTTTTTCACTTCTTGCACTGTGGATTTTTTGAACTTACGATCACCAAATAAGAAGCATTATTTTTAAACATTTTGTATAAATTTTCAAGAAGACAAGAAATATTATATGCGGAGTACGTCACGTCTTCCGACAAAATTACCATTGGAGAATTATGAATCGATTTAATTGCCTTGGAAAAAAATACTTTAAATAGTCATTCCACCATCAATAAACAAAGCAGTTCCTGTACTAAACTCACTAACCGCTAAGAATAAGACCGCCCCAGCTATTTCTTCTGGTTTTGCCATACGTTTTAATGGCTGTCGTGCAATTAATTCCTCTTTAGTAGCTTCTGGATCGGGAGATTTTGATAATCGAACGTGAAGAGATGGAGTATCTGTCACTCCTGGTAGAATTGCATTAACTCTAATACCATCATCTAAAAATTCTGCAGCCATAGCTTTTGTCAAAGTTAACACTGCACCTTTTGAAGCGGAATAAACTGCCCGATTTTTTACTCCCTTAACTGCTATAACTGAAGCATTATTGATTATACAACCCTTAGTTTTTCGAAGTTCGGGAAGTGCAGATTTAGTAACTAAAAAAACACCTTTTACATTAATTGCCATTTCTCTATCCCATTCTTCTTCTGTAAGAGATTCAATCGTCCCAGGTGTCACTGTTCCTGCATTATTAAACAAAATATCTAATTTTTTAAATTTCTTTATTGTCTCTTCAACCATTTTTTTCGCATCAGTTGCTTTTGAAACATCACCTTGGATAAAAATAGCTTCAGCACCCATATTTTTCAATGCTTTTAAAGTATCTTGTCCCTTTTTTTCAGTGCGTCCATTTATTGCTATTTTTGCTCCTTCTTTAGCAAAAAGTATAGCTGTTGCTTTACCAATCCCGGTTGTTCCTCCGGTTATTAAAGCTACTTTTCCTTTTAATTTCATCATTTTACTTCCTAAATACCAATTATATTACGGGCTTCTGAAGGTGTGGCAACAGATCTTCCCATTTTTTCGCTAATCAATACCCAATTTTTAACAATTTCTGCATTATCTTTAGCAGGAACTCCTTCTTTAATAAAAGGGTAGTCTTCAGTCCCGACACGAATATGTCCACCCATTGAGACTGCTAATGTAGCGATTTTTACTTGCTTTGGACCCATAATACTTACCGTATGTAAAGAATCTTTTGGAAAATATTTAATACGATGTAAATATTCTCCTGGTTCTGGTGGACTCCAAGCACCTCCAGGCCAATTAAAAAACACTGATAAAAAATGGGGTCCTTCAATTAGATTCTTCTTTATTAAATAATTTAAATTCCATATGGACCCATGATGCCAGACCTCCCATTCTGGTTTTATTTTATATTCCTTACAGGTTGAACAATATTTTTCTAATTCCTCCCTTGGATGAAGCTGATGTAATTCAATATTTGTGAAACGTTCATCGTGATGATTTAAGATAATGGAGACCATATCTGGTTTTGAATCAAATAATGCTTTTCTTTCTTCTATTGGATCGCTTGACATACCTGCTTGAATTATGATATCACATTGTTCACGAATTCTATTCACTATCTCTCTTTCCTTACCTTTAATCAAGTGAATATGCGCAATAGCTGCACCGGCTTTATGACTTTGAATAACAGTTTCTATTAGGTCATCTACTGTTTCCGGCCAATTTTTTACATCGGGATATATCCAAGAATTTGCCGTAGTAACTGTAATAATTAGTTTCTCTTCATTAACCATTTTTTTATTCTCCTTTTAAATTAAAAAATATAATTTTGATGTTTTAATTTTTGAATTTTAGGTATTTTTATGTCTTTGTATTCCTCAAAAATGAAATTTTTAAACTAAATGTAGTTTAAGATAAAATAAGAAATTTAAAAATATGAGGAAAATTCATGCCAGTAGAAAGAATTAATCCTAAGATATTTAAGGAAATTAAGGTTTATACCCTAAAAAGATTACTAAAAAAGAAAAATAAGTATCTTGGTACACCTAATGAAGCTGAAGAATATCGCAAACTAGAAGGGATATTTTTAAGCAAAAATATTAATCCTTTTAAACTATTAGATAGGGGAATAGCTACAGCAGCTGATGTGCAAGGCGCAATTAATGAATTGGAAGAACAAGGTTTAATTGAAATTAAAAATAACTTGCTTTCATTAACTTCGGGAGGTATAAAAATCGCAGAAGAGATCAAAGACATATCTTCATTAGCCGCAATTGATGATAGTTTATTTGAAACACAATCAACTGAAAAAGATATATATATAGAACCAATTAAATCTGCAGAAAGCGAAACAATTTCAGAGCCAATTAAACCAATGAAAGTAATAATAACAAAACCTACCGTTCAATATAAATGTCCAGATTGTGGAAGCGAAATTAAAGAGCCAAAAAATTTTTGTCCTAAATGTGGAAAAAAAATTGATCTCTTAATAGAAATAAAGTGTCCAATTTGTGGAGAAATTAATACACCAGATTCTGCTTTTTGCATTAAATGCGGTAAAAAATTGAAAGAATAGATATTGTTCATCTTTTTTTTTAAATAACATATAATTACTTATTTCCTGAAATAAATTGAGTAAGCATCTAGTTAGAAGTCATCCCACTCTTGGCTGTTGTGGTCTTGATTGTGGATTATGCCCAAGATACCATACAGCAGGCAGTTCAAAATGCCCAGGATGTTGTGGTCCGAATTTCTTTAATAAACATCCATCTTGTTCATTCATTACTTGTTGTGTAAAGAAAAAGAATATTGAAGTTTGTGCACAATGTGACGAATTTCCATGCTCAAAATTAGAAAAAAACTTAAAGCCTAAACGAGACTCTTTTTTAACCTATAAGAACGTCAAATCTAATTTGTTATTAATACAAAAAAATGGCATAGAACCATTTTTAGAACAACAACAACAGCGAATTAATCTACTTGAAATTATGTTAAAGGATTTTAACGATGGGAGGTCTAAAAGTTATTTTTGTATTGCCACAACTCTACTCCCAATTGAAGATTTAGAAAAATCATTAGAGAACACCAAACAAAAAATTGAAATAGATTTGATTCTAGATGATGATTATAAAAATAAATCCAAAATCCTTAAAGGATTTCTTAATAATATTGCTAAGAATAAAGAAATCGAATTGAAATTAAGAAAGTGAAAATATATGGTAACCACCACATTTAAAGCAAAAAGTTATGAAGTTTTTCTTGGAAGAAAATTGAGTACTACCATCGATGACAAGAAAAGATGATTGGAGGAATAGCCTTTTCTGCCATGTTAATTGCATCAATCAGTTTCGCAAAATTTCCAAAGCAAATTTGCAATAATTTTTGAAAATAAAGTACTAATTTATAAATTATAACAAATTAAATAAATTAAGTCATCAATTCCAAAATAATCAAAACTCAAGATATTAATTATTTGATGTTAAAAATTCCATGAGGGAGAAATTGAAAATGCATACATATTCAGAAATCCCGGATACGATGAAAACCAAGCGTTTTATACCATTTGGACGTCATCTATGGAGGTTGTATCAAGAATTAGGCTTAGATTATTATGAAGACGCTGTCGCCGAATTTTCTACAGAATTCATATATGATTTATTAAAGCTTCGTTTAGACGAATCCATCAAAACTGCTAAAGCTGTGATTGATGGTACTATTAAAAATCCGGATAAAGTTTTATCCTATCTTTTATTTCCTCCAATTCTTCCAATTAGGGGAGATCTAAGCCAAGGAGCGCTTAAACTCATATATGGAGAATCTTGCGATCTGACATTTGTTGTAGTTAATGATATAGATCAAGAGGTCATCGGTCTCCTCAATGGTCACTGTGAAGATGGTGTGCCTGTTGATTGGTGGTTAGTTGGCCCAGAAGACGATATTCTAGAAAGACGTCATTTAAAATATGGTCTTAAGTTACGAGAAATGACCAGCAAGACTAAAGGTCTTTTCAAGGCCGGAGTAAGGTTAATAGATGTTTTTAAAGACGTTAGAAATGAGCGTACTCCTCAATGGTCAGACAGTTCTTACATAATTTGTATGGTATGGATAAGTGGCATAATTAATTTAATGGGAGAAGCTTCTAATTATGAACAATTTGCATGGATTCACGATGGAATTAATGCGAAAAAATTAGGACTTCCAGACACTTATTTCGGATATATACCATGGCCTCCGATGCTTAATGCCTATGTATTAGCTGGAAGGAATAAATGGACTCTAGGTTTAACTGGAATTACAACTGATCATAAGGTATATTTGATGGCTTTAGAAGAAGATGGTGTTAAGTGGGTTATAGAAAATTTTCCAGAACTTTGGGAACACACAGTTGCAATACCACGACAAGTGGGAGTCCCATATCCTTGGCAAACCTTAGAACGTAAATTACCAAACTATAAGAAGAAATCAACATATGAACGTGAACAATTTGGTTATAATTTTCCCCCAGGTGACTGGATTACCCCGGAGTCTTTAGAAATGACGGTTGAGGAAACTTGTGCTGGAATTTATTTAGATATAGACCATCAAACCCCCAAGGATGTAAAAGCAACCCCTTCTCATATAATTTCGAAGGGTATAGGAATCAATACCGAATTTGTATAATAACAAGAATATGTTCTGTAATTAAAAAACGATAGTAATAAAGGATAAAACCTTAAATCTTATCTTATTTTTTAACTATTTCACAAAAATTTATAAATTTTAATCCATGGCTAAGGCTATGAAATATGAAAATATCCTTATAGAACGAAGAGACGATCATATTGCAATTGTAACCTTAAATCGTCCAGATAAGCTCAATGCACTTAATATTAATCTTAGGAAAGAGATTATCAAAGTAACTGAGGAGTTTCATGAAGATACAGAAACTCGTGTAGTGATTTTTACTGGTGCGGGTAAGAATTTTAGTGTTGGTGTAGACTTAAAAGAGCCACAAACTCCGAAATCACTTCTCGGTAGACAACGGGATTATGATTTAGGTCCAAAAATGGTTCGTTGTCTCTATGAAATGAACCAGATCACGATTGCAGCAATAAATGGGGTAGCCCTCGGTGGTGGTGCATGTATCGTCACTGCACTCGATTTTCGAATCGGTGCAGAGGATTGTAAGGTAGGGTTTCCAGAAAGTAGGTTAGGTATGAGCCTAAGCTGGGTCAGTTTGCCGTTAGTAGTTCATTTAATCGGTCCTACATATGCAAAAGAAATGATAATACTCGGTAAAAATGAGGATGCAAAGACGTTATTGAAATGGGGATTTTTGAGTGAGGTGGTGCCTAAGAATAATTTATTAGAACGGGCGATTGAAATTGCCAAGAAATATGCTGTAATGCCCCCGATTCCTGCTCAAATGATTAAAAAAAGTATTAATTCCGTTGTCTCAGCATTAGATCAGTCAATTATGCATATGGATGGCGATCAACTTCTGCTTACTCACGGAACCAAAGATTTTAATGAAGGAATTGCGGCTTTCTTTCAAAAAAGGCAGGGAAAATTTAAGGGTAAATAATATTTTAAGCAGAAAAAGACTCTTAAAAAAAATAGTAATATAAGAACCGGATGTAAATACATGCTAGATTATTTAGCAGAAGTTATATCAGAGACCTTATCTAATATTTTTGGTAAAAATTTAATGAATTATTGGTTAGGGGTTTTTTTCGCAGTATTATCAGGGGTTCTTGCTAATATAGGAACTGTTTTGCAAAAAAAAGTAGTAAATGAAGTTTCAGATGAGGCAAAATTTTTTAGGAGCTTAATCAAAAAACCATTATGGGTGTTAGGACTATTAATGGGATTGACAATTGGTGCGGTTTTTTATATGTTAGCACAAATGTATATTGGACCAACGCTCACTCCTGGTCTTATGGCTGTGGGATTAATAGTGCTCGCAATAGGGGCAGTAAAAATTGTTGGAGAAGAACTAAAATTTTCTGAAATTATAGGAATTCTTTTAATGATTGTGGCTATTGCTTTATTGGATTCAGTGGAATGGAAATTAAATTATCATTGATAAATTTTCAAGAAATTGGATTAATTATTAGAATTATTATTTTTTCAATTGTAATAGTTATTAGTTCTCTAATATGTGAAATAATACAAAGAAAAAATGAAAAATTTCGAGGAATTTTTTTAGCTATACTATCTGGATTTATGTTTGCACTAAATAATTTTTGGATAAGTCCTCTAATGGCACTATTTGTTTCTGTTTTGACTCTTAATGCAGAATTTGTTGAATATTTAATTTTTATTTCAGCTTCTATTATTTTAATTTTAGGAACTATTGTGGGAATTGCAAAAATTTCAGAATCTTTTAAAGTTGCTCAAGCAAGTAATATGATTCCGATCCAGCATTTACCCTTGCAAATCGCACCTCCATTTTATTTTCTTATCATTTATTTACTCCCAATTCCTGATTTATTCTCAATTCTTTTTTTATTTATCGGCATTGGACTGGTTATTATTAGTTCATTTTTGCTTTCAAAAAGACAAGCAGAACTTGAAAAAATTAAATAAACTTGAGTTAAATAGTATGAAAATTTTGGCTTTTTCTGATTTTCATGGATTATTCGGATTAAAAGATCACTATATCGATGTGAAGAAAAAAATAAAGCAATATCAGCCTGATCTTCTCTTACTATGTGGTGACTTGCAAGATCGTGGTTCTATCAGACTTCTTGAAAATCGGATTCAAAATCTGGAATTTTCGCCGATATTTTACGTCTTTGGGAATTCAGAGGAACAATTAAATCTTAATACTGAACTAAAGAATGCGATAAACATACACCTAAAGATCGAATTTTTTAATGGAATTCATTTTATTGGATTGGGTGGAGATGAATTTGATGTTAAACGTGATATTCCAGAGATTCGAAAGCTTCTCTCGTCTTCTACATCAATTAAAAATCTTATTATAATATCTCACGTTCCTCCATTTAATACCGTTGATTTAAGTAACGATGGACGAAATGTTGGCGTCCCAGAATTTCGGGATTTGATTAACGAAAATGAGCCAATACTTGTAACTTGTGGACATATTCATGAAAATAATCAAAAAGTAGCATGGATCGGAAGTTCAATGGTATGTAATGTTGGTCCACAAGGAGTTTTATTTACGATTGAAAATATTAAAATTTCTACGTTGATGCTTGATTAATAATAAAGTCAAACTTAGCTTATATTAAATATCCCCAGGTTTCCAAGGTTTAAAAACAAACTTGCCGAGACTAAAAGCTGCATGTAGAATTCGGTCTTTAAGGGTAACTTTAATTTTTTTATTGAAATATACACGTCGACAAGCTTCCATAAACATAAATCTGCGATAATGAAATCCATGGTATAAATTTAAGACATAACGGAAGGGTAATAAAAAGCCAATAACTTGGAATTGTGTCTTATGTTCTGCAATTGCTTTACCTGTAGACCGCATATTTGTTCGTATGAATACGTTATTTTTGAAAGAATGATATGCAAACATAAGAGGTCTCGGAGATGTAAACTCTTTTTTAAGAAGTATACATGCAGCTTTTCCCGTATTTATATGATCTGAATGCACATATGTAGAAAAAGTATATTCAGGAGCAAAAATCAAATCAGGTTTGCGATCTCGTAAGTATTTACGAAGAGCTTTCACAGCACTTAGGACAGTCACTTCCCCATCAATTAATCCCAGAAACTTTACTTTGTGCTTAGGGATACCGTGTAACTTTGCTGCATTTAAAAGCTCTTGTTCCCGAATTTTAGCTAATTTTTTTCCCTTTAATTCTGGGACTAAAGTGCCCCATTCCCCTTTTGTCATGGAAACTATTTCAACGTCATGACCTTTCTTCACAGCATGTCGAATAAAAGCCCCTACCATCATTTCTAAGTCATCTGGATGGGCACAGATGAAAGAATAGCGTTTATTCATATATTTTTTTTCCATTACCAATTTAAAAATTCATAATTTTTTTGCGTTAATTCTTCTAATCCCTTTAAAATACTACCTGTTCCTTCATTTTTTGCAATTTTATTTAATTCATCCATTTTAGTAATAGTTTTGTTTTTAATTGAAAGATAAGCTAGGAGTATGACGGCTACTGCATCTTTTGCCTGTTCAGGAGTAAATTCAGGTTGTGTATTATTTAATATACATTCAGCAAAATGCGTATCTTCACCATGGGTAGAAATCATGTAATATTTTGGAAATATTCCGTGTTCTGGCGGTTCTCTCGGTCCATACCAGTTCCCTTTTTTTTCAGCTTCTTTATGGGAGGAAAAAATCTTAACTGGATTTTCCCATTGATGATTTTCAAGTATAGAACCTTTAGTTCCATGTATTTCTGTTGAGTTATAAGGTGTGTGAATAGCACTTGTAGAAACCGTAACTTCTGCGATAGCACCTTTTTTAAACCGTAAAAAAATCATTGCATTATCTTCTCCCTTATTTGGGGGACTATTTAATGTTTTTGCACACCATGCTTGTGCTGATTCAACTGTATCATCAAGTAACCAATTTAATAAGGTAAACTTATGAGCCCCCTGATCTGCAAGTACACCACCGCCTCCTTTATCATAAGTAAAATGCCAAATATCAGGATTGAGGAAATGCTCAGGATCGTCATATGCACCTTCATAAGTGTTAATGAGAAAAACATCTCCAATAAAATCCCGTTCTAATAAATTTTTTATATACAGATGGGCAGGAAGAAAGCGGTGATTTTCAGCAATCATGAATTTTACACCTGCTTTTTTTGTAACTGCAATCATTTCATCGCATTCTTCAAGCGTAGGTGCCATGGGTTTTTCACACAATACATGTTTCCCAGCTTCCGCAGCCACTTTGGTTATTCTAGCATGCAAATAATGTGGAAGTAATATCAATACTGCGTCAATATCACTTTGAAGTAAACTTTCTAGCGTATCATAAGGAGTTAATTTATGAGCTTTTGAGAATCGGGTTAAAACCTTCTCATTAATATCATGTGCTGCAATAAATTTATATTTAGGATTAGTAACATTTCTTAAACCTAATATATGAAATCTAGCTGCAATTCCACAACCAATAATACCAAATTTTACTGGATCCATAAAATTTTCCTCATTTAGTAAACATTTCAAAAATAATAATTCTAAATTAAGAAAAAAAATAAAGTTTTATCTATTAATGAAGGAAAAATTTTAATATACGTTTAATAAAAAATTTGAAAAATTATTGGGGTGTTTTTAAGATGAGTGACATTTTCAAAGTCCGTGCATCCTTTAGCATAAAAACTGGTTTTGTTAGTAAGGAATGGATTTTTGGAAGACCTTTTTTGGCTGCAGAACATAAGACAGTTTATACAAAGTTACCTGGACGAATCTTTAATATTTGGACCCCTGCTATAGAAGGAGAACTCTCATTTAAAGGTTCAATAATCGTCTTTAAAATTGATTATCCAATTAATTTTGTAAAAAAAGTATTAAACATTCCATATCAAGACTTAAAATCCTATGGTGAATTAATATTATCATTAGATTTAAATAAATCTAAAAAAATAAAAAAGAGATATGGCTATAAAGAAGACAGACGTATAGAAATACATTTCAAACCTCATGGAGAATTAGTTACAAAAAAATCAAAACAATTAGAATTTAACATTATCAGTCAAAACAAAAGAACGTTAGATAAGATATATATTAAATTATTAGAAGCAAAAGCTCAACGAACAGCAAGACAAGATGTTGGCAAGATGGAAATTATTCTAGATTAATTTTATAATTTAAAATTTTCTCATTAAATTAGGATTTAACTAAAAACTAGAATGCTCTGTTCGCCGAATAACATCATTCTGAACGACTTTATCCAATTCGGTAAAAAGAACATTATAACCTGCAATTCTGATAGTGAGATTGGGATATTTTTCAGGATTTTCCTGAGCGTCTTTTAGGGTATCAACATTCAAAATATTGAATTGAACATGAGATCCCCCCAATTGGAAATAGACCTTCAACATCTCAGCAAATTTTTCCAATTGTTCTTTACCTTCTACCAAAGATGGAGTTAAAATCATATTCAAAACGATACCATTATATATTTTATCTAAATCTAATTTAGCCACAGAATTAAATACCCCAGTAGGACCGTTTTTCTCTGTAGCATTAGTAGGGGAGCATGCATCAGATAGAGATTTTTCCGCTTTTCGTCCATCAGGCGTTGCGGGCAAAAATATTCCCATAAAAATATGTGCTGTAGTGGATTGTAGAGATGTAGAAAAATTTCCACCTCTAAGATTTTTATAACCCTTAAAAGCTTCATGATATTTATTTACTACGAAATTGGCTAGCGAATCTGCGTATTCATCATCATTTCCAAATTTTGGAACTTTATTAATTAAATATTGTCTTATATGTTCATTTTTTCTAAAATTATTCTTTAATATCTTTAATAATTCTTCCATAGTCACTATCGTATCTTCAAAAACTGCTTTTTTAATTCCTGCAAGGCTATTAGCAGCATTGCCAATTCCTACACCTAGGGTACCTGTAAAATTATATTTTGCTCCTCCTTGAGTGACATCCAAGCCTTTTTCTAAACAATCCTTTACGGTAGCACTAGTAAAAGGTGTTGGCATATACTCTGCATGTACGATATCATAGGCATTAATTCCCTGAACTATAAATTTTGCCAAACATTTTAATTGTTTTTCAAAAGCTTCTAAAAAATCATCAAAAGTTGAAAATTTTGTACTATCTCCAGTTTCAATTGTTAATAATTTTTTACTGTTATGTAATCTTCCGTTGAATAATGCTAAAATCACGGGCGCTAATAAATTTAGAAAGCATGCTCCTGTTGATCCAAATGTATCACCTTCCCCTGTTGATTCTACACATCCAACGGGTGCATAACATCTGGCTTCTTCAAGTGGGTATCCCTTATTCAGCATTTCTTTTATGTTAGTTTCATCTCCAAAAAAGCCAAAACTTGCGGTTTTTGCGGCATTACAAGCCTTTAAGAGAAAATCCTTGGGAGTATTTTTATGAATTCGGACACTTAAATGAGGGGATACACATTTTAGATGCTCAAAAGCCTCAAGACATAGGTGTGTTAATTCATTTGTAACATCATTTCCATCTTTATCCATACCACCTATAGCTACATTTTGAAAGAGCCCACCAGCATTAGATGCACCGCTTGCCGCAAGTTCGGGAAATAAAAGTGTAGTCTCATTTAATTTCACAAAAAAACATTCAATTAATTCACGTGCAAAATCCGGAGTTATAGCTTTATTTTCAATATCTTTTTTGTAATAGGGGTAAAGAAATTGATCTATCCTCCCTACTGATTGCGCCAATCCCCCGCTTTCTATACAACCACCCAAATAAATCATCCATATACTTTGAATTGCCTCATAAAAGTTTCGTGGAGGATATGCAGGAACACGTTCGCAAATTTCTGCAATTCTTAATAATTCCGATTTTCTATTTTCATCCCCTTCTTCTTCGGCTAATTTCTTCGCTAATTCAGCATGCCTTTTTGAAAAAGTAATGACTGCATCACATACCGTGCTTACAGCTCTATAAAAAAGGCTTTTTTTCAAATTCTCGGGATTAGTCAAATCCAATTCATTCAAATAATGTTGGGCTTTTCGTTTTCGTTCTAATAATCCCTCATTCATTCCCGTTTTTAGTCCGTGTACTAAATGACCTATTCCATGAAAGACTTCATTTTGAATTACATATATCAAATTACTTTCTAAATTCTTAATATATCTTGGAATTAATTTATTTGCCCTGGACCACAAATCCTTTCCTTTCCAATATGGAATTATTAATTCCTTCAAGATATTTTTTTCGTCCTCTGAAATCAGCCACGGAGAGGTTTTTTGCCTTGTTGAAAATGACTCTATGTCGTGTGACATCCAATCAACATAAATCTCCGGAAAAAGAGGGGCTCCTAAAGTCTTACTAGTCCTATTTCCTACGATTAACTCACCTTTTTGGATGAAGATCGGCATTTCAGATAGGATTTTATCTAGGGCTTTCGCAATCCTAATCATTGGATGATGACTTTCTGTCTCCTTATAAGATTCTGTTAACAATTTTGCCCGTTCAATACAAATTTGGTATTTTCTGGATAACGATTTTTCTAGTAATTTCTCAGTACGAATAGAATGTTGGATTCTTTCTGATGCTAAAACCAATTTAATAACTTCCTAAATAACAAAAATTAATGTATTATAAAAAAGAATAATTTTTATGAGTTTTTTTCCCAAATATTTTTATTTCGGAATTTTTCATAGCGATATTCTCAAATTTAAAAATATTGATTGATTTCCTTACAAATACAATATTGATATGAATCTTATTTTTATGTTCCGCGTTAAAAAACTATTCAATTAATACTTAAAATAACCCCTCTGTAAACCATAAAATTAATTTTCTTTATTACAAAAAAAAAACATATCAAAGAGTTAATGAGCGTTCTTATGATGTTTTGTATAAGCCCATTAGATTTTTTTGGAAGTCAATTAGAATTCTTTCTTCAAGCACCTGCGGCAATTGCGTTAATAATTGGAATTATAATGATAATAGTGACTTTGTTACTTTTGAAATTTCCTAAAGTAAGACCATACTTCAAACCTTTATATTGGATTTATTATGCAATAGTTTTGATTCCATATTATGCTATAGCAGGAATAGTTTATGCAGTTACTTTGAGCAAAGTAAATCTCTTTAAATTTTTAAAAGAGTCAAATTTTCTTGAAAAATTTAAGGAAGTTTTCACAAATCCAAAGGGAATTTTTAATGATATGCGTGTTAATCCACAAAAATATTACATGTGGGTTGCTGTCTACATCAATATCATCATAATTACAATCGATATGTTCTTAATTTCATTTTTAACTCAAAAATTCTATTGTGGTAGGGAGTCTATTATTTTTGGGATATTATCAAATACCCAAGTACCAATTTCAGATCCGCTTCTTAGATGGATTCTGAGTTCAATCACAGGATTTTTGGTTTGGTTTCCCACGAAATTTACGATTCACGGACTTGTACTATTAATACATAAGTATGATAAATCAGATGAACCACAAGATCGACCTTGGTATGATAAAGTTAGACTGCTTTACATTTCATGGGGTTATATTCTCACAGCTGATGGTATATGGTGCCTTGGGATGGTAATTTCATTACTCTTACCGACTTGGCATGGTATGTTTTTCACATGGATCCTTGTTATCCCTTGTGGTATAATCGAATTGGTTTATCAGCAATATACAATTCATTGTTTTTACAAGTTTAAGGATAAATTTACTAGCTGGTTAATTGGCCTTATTATTTGGGGCTTATCAATGCTTCCATTTGCGCTAAGTATATTTTTACTAAATAATTTGCAAAGCATTCTATTTTAGCTTAAAACAAGTATTTAAATAAATTCAGTAAATTGACCGCAACCTGTTGAGATCATTTTATCCTTTAAATTTACACTATTAGGCTCTATAGAGTGGTTTATATCTAAAAAGACACCATTCATTACTTGATCCAAATCCATTCCTAAATCTTCTAGCTTTATAAAATTCTCAGGATGGGAATAATTCCATTCGAATGTGTTATTAGTCTGAGCATGTTTCCAAGCATTTTTTTTCTTCATTTTTTCATAAGGTGTTTGAACATTTACAGTTTGATAAGGCCAGGGTAGCCCTTCGTGCCATTTTTCATTAATAAATAGGTCATAATCTTCTGGTAAATTCTCTAGTAAAAAGTCACGGTTTTGTTCTTCTAATCCTATTATATACATTTTATGGTCGCTAAGTAATCCTGCAGATTTAATAATGTAATCTGGACGACTCATGTAAGCTAACATTTGAATAGTCGGCGATGCGGGAACGTAAGCAAATCCTTCCAATCCTGTATTTTTTTTCGCAGCTAGCAAATCCCAAAGACGAGCAAGTGCTTCATAATAACTAAAAATAAAAGGAAGGTGTGCTGCGTGAGATGCCCAAGTCAACCCAACCATATAAGTTGAGGAAGAAAATTCGGGAGTTCTCTCATTTCTTAAATCTTTTAAAATTTCGGTAATCTTCTTTCCAAGATTATTGAAATCTCTTCCTTTATTTTTTTTAGGCATATCCTTTAATTTAACTCCGGTTTTCATGTGCCTTCGCTCAAGAATCTCATCTTCGGGACCTAAAAGATACCAATCGACAGGAATGCCATCTTCTAAATGAGCATTTAAAATAGAATAAATTGTTTGTTCGAGGTCCCATATAGCGATATATGAGACATCAACAGATTCCCCATACATAAGTTTCATAGATCCTTGTTGAAGATCAGATCTAATAAAACCTCCTGGTGGAAATAGAGTATAACTTATCAATTTTTCAGGAAATTCAAAATCGCCAGAAATAACTTTCTTTGCTGTCTTTACCGCATCATCTAATCTGTATTTAAAGGTTTCATAAGTAAAAGCTTCCGTACCTACCTCAAATCCTTCTAATACTTTCTCCCAGCCGAATTGTTGGAAAATTTTCCAGAGAGTTCTGTTAAAAATCATATGTCTCTTTGTTATAAAATCGTCTGGAACGTCCCCAAAATTATACATAAGAGTAATTGGTAAAATAATCTATAAATAACTTGTTTGACTAAAAAGTAGTTTCCAAATAATAAAATTCTAACTTTTATAAATAATTTAATTGTAATAATACTATATGCCAAATGTGATTTTTGTACACGGTCTCATTTCCTCGGGACAAGGATTTAAAGGCAATTTCCTTCGAAGTATCTTACCCACTTGTCTTACACCAGATTTTGTTGGAACTGAAGAAGAAAAAATAAACCAATTAAAGAATTTTTTATCTGAAAAAAGGTCTTGGATCATTATAGGTTCGAGTTACGGGGGATTTATGGGTACATTTTATACATGTCAATATCCCGATAGAGTTTCCCAATTAATACTTCTTGCACCAGTTTTAACTCATCCCAAACTTCATTCCTGTAGGTCTGTAGATGTTCCTGTGGTTCTTTATCACGGTAAAAATGATAATGTAGTTCCAATAGAAGCCACGCATAAACGAGCTGAAGAGCTTTTTACTAACCTAACTTATCATTTAGTTGATGATGACCACATGCTTCATCCCACTGTTAAAAAGATTGATTGGAGTCAATATTTTAAATCTGTCTGATTTTCTTGAGTTGAAAAAGTATGGTTACTATTCGAACCTTTAAAATGGAAGAATTAGATGAAATTATTAAGATTTATATTGAAAATTTTAAAGATAAAACCGATAATATTGAATATACAACTAATAAATTCAAGAAAGATGTTAAGAGATTCACGAAACTAAATATTCCTGGTGATATTTTAGTAGCTATAGAAAAGGACGAGATAGTTGGTTTTGCTAGTTTTATATTAAAAGGTCATTGGTATTTTGGACCGATTGCAGTTAATGAGAAATGGAGAAATAGAAAAATAGGAGAAAAATTAATGGAAGAGAGTTTAAATTATATAAAGAAAGCGGGAGGAGGTTTAATTAGATTAACTGTCCAAAAACGGAATGAAACAGCCATAAAATTATATGAAAAATTTAGATTCAAAATTTCAAGTTATATCATGGAATTGGAAATTTGAGAAAATTTGTTGATTTGTATGAATAATATATTAATTAGAAATGCGCTAGAAAAAGACTTACCATTTGTTGAAAATTTAATAAATGAACTTATTGCGTCTTTAATAAACAAGGAGGGTATTAAAAAAGATTCTGCAATCATTAATTTTAAAAAAATACTAAAAGATAAAAATTCATACTTTCTAATTGCTGAAATTGATAAAAGAGTAGTAGGTTTTATTAATTTTATAATACGAAAAACACTTCTACATTCGGGTCTATCTGGATTAATTGATGAACTTGTTGTTAGTCAGGAATATCAAAATAAAGGAATTGGTCAATATTTGATACAAGAAGCTATTGAACAAAGCAAGAAACTTGGATGTTGCGAAATTGAAGTTAGCACAGAGATCGAAAATAAAAAAGCAATTGGATTTTATAAGAAATTTGGATTTGAAGAAAAAGGAGTATTATTTGAAAAGGATTTATTATAATCTAAGTATTCTCTTTTATTTTTTGTAGTGCCTCTGAAATTGTTAAATGTTCCATTTTAATTGCTTGTTCATAGTGTTCTTTGCAAAACCAGGCGGCGTACGGTGGATGTCCCACAAAGCCTGGTTGTTCTGCTTTTTTATCCCATTCAAGATCACTTGGGCGTTTCTTGAAATAAACAAGTCCACAGTCGTCAAATTCACCCATTTTCTTATCACATATTTCACAAATCGGTGGTTTCATTGTTATTTACCTTATTTGATAATTTTATTAAAAATAGAATTTGTATTATCATATTTATTTTGTTTGATAGTACGATCTTATTTGAGGCATAGCTTTATCAATTGTTAAATTTCCTAATTCTTTCGCTTTTTCGTAATGTTCCCCACAAAACCATGCAGCATGTTTAGGATGTCCCTTTTTACCTGATTTTTCTCTTCTTTTATCCCATTCATAATCAATAGGGCGCATGCTAAAATAAATTAATCCACCCTCTTGTGGTTTAAATTTTTTATTACAAACAGCACAAATTGGAGGTTTCATACAACAGATTAGATAGATTAAATTTAATAAAATTTTACATTTTGAATAAGATTAATTATCGTAAAAAAATAAAAGTGCAAAATGGGAGAAAAAAATGAAGCTTAAAAATAAGATTGTTCTATTAACGGGAGCTGCCTCCGGAATTGGTAGATCTACTGCTATATTCTTTGCTAAAGAAGGAGCTATACAAATTCTTGCAGATATTAATCAAGAAGGTGGAGAAGAAACAGTCAAACTAATTAAAAAAGAAGCACCAGATGCAAAGGCTGAATTTATCAATCTTGATGTTTCCAAATCTGGTGATGTGGCTGAAACTATTGAAAAAATTTTGAAAAAATATGGACGTATAGACGTATTAATCAATAATGCTGGAGTTGTAAGGGTCGGACTGCCAGAAGAATTCACCGAAGAAGATTATGATTTACTTATTAATGTTAATCTAAAAGGAACTTTTTTTTGTTGTAAATATGCTATACCCTATTTTAAAAAACAAAAATCGGGTGTAATAGTAAACCTTGCGTCCGTGGCAGGACATATTGGACAAGTTAATCATGCAAATTACTGTTCCACAAAAGCAGGTGTACTCGGGATGACCAGAGCTTTGGCATTAGACTTAGCACCATTTAATGTTCGCGTTAATTCTGTTAGTCCCGGTGCCACAGACACTCCAATGCTAAGAAGTGATGTTGCAAAAAATGCCCGCGAAAGGGGCGTAGACTTTGAAGTTGTTAAAAAGGAATTTGAAGAAGAAGGTCTATTTGGGAGATGGGCTAAACCGATAGAGGTTGCAAAGGCCATACTATTTTTAGCAAGCGATGATAGTTCTTATATGACTGGGGCAGATATTTTAGTTGATGGTGGCTGGGTTGCACGGTAAAAAAGTTGAATTCTAACAAGGTTTTATTGATTGGAGTAGATCAAGCAACTATCCTTTTGATAACAATTAAATTTAAAAAAAACTCAATATAACTAATATAATTTCAAAATAGAAGGATTGATAATATGAAAGTTGTAGCAATTAACGGATCTCCCCGTCCTGAGGGAAATACTGCTCAATTAATTGAAATGGTTTTTAAGGCAATAAAGAAAGAAAATGAAAATATCGAAACTGAAGTGATTCAATTAGCTGGAAAAAAAATAAACCCTTGTATAGCTTGTTTTAAATGTATGGCAAATCGAAATGATAAATGTGCCCAAAATGACGACTTAAATGATGTATATGCAAAAATGATTGAAGCAGATGCAATTATAATAGGTTCACCAGTTTATTATGGTGATGTTACAGGAAAAGCTAAATGTTTAATTGAGAGGTCAGGATTCGTGCAGATGGCAAATGGAAATAAATTTAAAAGAAAGTTAGGAGCAGCCGTAATAGCCGTCCGAAGACAAGGTGCTTGTCGAGTATGGAACTCAATTAATATGCTCTTTGGAATTAGTAATATGATTATTGTCGGCTCAAGTTATTGGAATATGGGAATGGGTTTAAATCCTGGTGATGTACAAAAAGATTCCGAAGGAAAACAAACTATGAAAAATCTTGGAAAAAATATGGCATGGCTATTAACGAAAATTCATAGTTAATTTTTTTAACTACGCAATCTACGATTTAATGCTTTTAATTTTCTTATTTATCTCCTCAGCCCTCTTTTTTAGTTTTTGTAAATCTGATAGTTTAAGTCCGCTAGTGTTTATTTGTTTTTGTATTGATTCTAGTTGTTCAAGAAGATTTTGATATTTACAATGCCCAATTACTGCTTTACTTCCTCTATCATATATTTCTTTATCATCTTCTAATAATAGGGACGAATCAAGGGTTAAATCTATTAATTGGGAGAGTTTTTCTAACCCTTCAATCTTTATAATCTGATTGTGGTCAAGAAATAAAGTTTTTAATTGTGTTAATTTTTCTAAATTCTCGATTTTTGAAATCTGATTTTCTTTAAGATATAATCTCTGAAGTTGTCTTAATTTTTCTAGGTTCTTTATTTCTGAAATCTGATTTCTACTAAGATCTAATCTCTGGAGTTTTGTAAGCGTTTCTAAATTCTTTATTTCAGAAATTTGATTTCCATCAAGAATTAAACCTTGTAGTTGTTTAAGTTTTTCTAAATTCCTTATTTCTGAAATTTGATTTCTACTAAGATCTAATCTCTGGAGTTTTGTAAGCGTTTCTAAATTCTTTATTTCAGAAATTTGATTTCCACCAAGATTTAAACCTTCTAGTTGTTTAAGTTTTTCTAAATTCCTTATTTCTGAAATTTGATCACCAAGAGATAATTCTTGGAGTTGAATCAGATTTTCTAAATTCTTAATTTCTGTAATGTTATTATGCCCTAAAAATAATGAAGTGAGTTGTTTTGAGTTTTCTAAATTGCTAATTTCTGAAACGGCATTTGAATGAAGATACAAGCCTTTGAGTTTGGTCAGATTTTCTATATTCTTAATTTCTGAAATTTTATTGAAATCAAGATATAGAATTAGAAGTTGAGTGAGATCATCTAGATTCTTTATTTCTGAAATCCGATTTCCATAAAGATATAACGCACTGAGAAGTTTTAAATTTTCTAAATTCTTGATTTCTGAAATTTGATTATTACCTAGATCTATAAATTCAAGTTTTGTGAGGTTATCTAAATTTCTAATTTCTGAAATATCATTATCATGAAGAGAAAATGTCTTTAATTGTGAAAGATTATCTAAATTCTTTATTTCTGAGATTTGATTATTACTAAGTTCTAATTTTTGAAGTTGAGTTAGATTTTCTAGATTTTGTATTTCTGAAATCTGGTTATAATCAAGATACAATTCTTGAAGTTGTGTTAAATTTTCTAAATTCTCGATTTTTGAAATTTGATTTGCATTAAGGACTAAATGCTGGAGGTTAATTAGGTTTTCTAGATTCTTTATTTCTGAAACTTCATTTCTTCCCAGATATAATACTTGAAGTTGCGTTAGATTTTCTAAATTCTTGATTTCTGCAATATCCTGAATTCCCAAATCAGAAAGATCAAGCTGTTTTAAATTCTTAGAAGTTACTATAGACCGTACAGTTCCATTATAGTCTACTGACAGATATTCCGCCTCCGATTTAACATTCTTACACAATCCTTTTAATAAGAGTAAAAAAAATATATTTTTTATTTTTCGAATTTAATACCTCTTCCCCTTAAATAATCCTTGACTTCTTTAACTGTATATTGGTTATAATGAAATATACTGGCTGCCAAGGCGGATGTAGCCTTGCCTTCAGTCAAAGCTACAAGCATGTGATATGGGTGCCCACATCCACCAGAAGCAGTAACTGGGATTTTGGAATTTTCTGCAACTGCTCGTGTTAATGGGATATCGAATCCATCTTTAGTTCCATCTTTATCTTTGCTCGTGAATAATATTTCTCCAACCCCCATTTCTGCCATCTTCACACTCCAGTCGACTAGATCAATTCCAGTCTCTTTAGTTCCACCGTAAATTACAACATTTCCCCAAAATTTTCCTTCTGGTGAGTCGATAATGTATTTTCCTTTTCCTTCTTTATCAGCTGGAGTTCTTAAAGCATCTATAGCGATGACTATTTTATCTCCACCAAATTTTTTAACCGCTTCTTTAACAAAATTAGGGTCCTTTACAGCAGCTGTGTTAATACTGATTTTATCTGCACCTGCAGATAACAAAGTCTCAATATTTTTAACATTTTTTATACCTCCCCCGACTGCAAATGGAATATTTACAACTTTAGCAGTTCTTTTTACAACATCTAATAAGGTTTCTCGCCCCTCGATAGATGCAGAAATATCCAAAAGCACTATTACATCTGCACCATCCTCTTCATATTTTTTAGCATATCCGGGGGGATCTCCCACTTCACGAATATTAACAAATTTAATCCCTTTAACCAAACGTCCATCCTTGGTATCCAAACATGGCACAATTTTTTTGTAATCGGGCATAATTATTACCTTTTGTTCATATTTTCACTAAGTAATTTTAAAATTAATCTACAATTATTTTATGAACATATTTAACGATTCCTAAAAAACTAATTGGAGTTCCCTTTAAATTAATCGTATTCGGGAACAAACGGAAAATATTCTAAAACCAAATCTGATGCAGTAGCGAAATTAGAAAGGTTGCTCATATCAGAAAAATACTGTGAAAATTCTTCAAAGAAACGTTTAGCAAAATAATTAAGATTTTGTCTAAGAATTTGAGAAGATTTGGTTGAAATTAATACACATACGATAGGGAATTGTTCACTTCTTTCTAAAATAAGAATTGCCTCCTCCAAATGTATTTCAGTTACATTTCCCTTCTTTAAAGATTCTTGTACAAATTGGCTTATAGTATGCATCATTCCTGAAAAGAGCATGGGATCGATCATATCTTCTGTCCTTTCCGACCCTTCCCAAATATGAGTGTAGAGGGGAACCCCACTATTAGTATTAATAATTGCTAATCTCAAGACTTTGAATGGAAGAATATAAGCTAATTTTGGTTGGGATGCTAATGTATTCGAAGAAATTAGTACACCAATTGCAAATAGAATCATATGTATTGCAGGAATAATATCATTTAGTCTAATTGCTAATGAACCGGGCGATAAGAATCCAGTGATTATTCCCCCTAATAAAAAAACAAGAGCTTGTATTTTTAATTCTTTAGGGGCATCTCGATAAATTTTTGCAGCATAATAAACATAGAGGGTTCCTATTAGAATAAAGAATGGAGACGCCACAATTAGAAAATTATCGCCTAGATATATTCGCCACTCCCCATTAGGAAACATATTGATGTAAAATGAGCTCGGATCTAAAGAAACAAATAATAATGCGACTGAAATCATCCCTAGTGCCAATATTTTCACAGGATCAACTGTTTCTCTAGACATGGAGTCTAGCAGCAAGATATTAAAAAAGCCAATAGGAATGAAAGTGTAGACGCTTGCTCTTATTAAAGGAATTGATAAGAATAAGACAGAAAATGCATAAAGCAAGCTCATAAAAATAGTTAAAAAAGGGCCTAACGTTAAAAAAAGGAATGGGCGGTATTTCTTCCTATTGTAATGATAAAATGATATAAAAAATGCAATAATCAAACAACCTGCCGAAATTAAACCTACGATAGCTTGTGTTGTCCAATTAGGTAATGAAACAGGATACAAAAAAAAGACTCCTTTTTATTATCTGCATTATATTTTTTTGAATATTAAAAATTATAATTTTTTTGCTTTTAGAATCCAATGAACCGGTAATGGCTTGTATGTGCATTTTACTTTTATTTCTTTGAATCCCGCACCTTCCACATCTCGCTGAATGCATTTGGTTTTTCTTTTGGTTCTCTTGATTTATTCTAATATATTGTGTTATAAAATGCGCATACTAGTCTTACTTTTAGTGAGACGGAATAATTTTTTGACTTTTTCCCTTAAATAAAATTTTAATATGAAATTTTTATTATGATCTAAAACAAGCAATAAATATTGTTTATGAGCAGATTACAATATTAAATTAAAAGTTAAGAACAGTATTGTGTATCCTAATGAGTAAAAAACAAGAGACTTTACCCAAACGCTCTATAATCAAAGGATTCTGGTCATTCTTTATAATGGTATCACTCCAAGTGTTTAGCCGGTCAATCTTTTGGATTAATATCGTCCCTTTATCAAATTTATTCTGGCCTTATCAGAACTTTCACGCTGTCGAGATGGGTTTAATCATGACAGCTACTTCTTTGACTGCAGCTTTTTCAGGTATAATACTTGGTAAAATAATTGATCGGGGTTCACGAAAGATAACCCTAACCATAATCTCAATAATTATCGGATCCACAAGAATCTTCATAAGTTTTGCTGCAGAAGGTTTAGGATATGAAACTTGGGGTTATTTTCTCTTATTTATGACAATTAGCTCTTTTTTCGGAGGCGGAAACCGACCAGCACATGTTTCTTTATCAAATGATGCACTTAGTAAGGATCAAAGATCTCAATTCTTTGGTATTTTAGGCATAATTTGGGCTATTTTTCAATTTCTCGGATTTTTAGTCTCAGCATTTGCGTTTCAACTGGGCTGGTGGAGAGAATTTTTGAGGTTCACTGGAGCAATGACAATAATCAGTTCTATTATATTTTGGATATTTACTAAAGAACCTAAACGAGGGGCTCAAGAAGAAGAATTATCAGAAGTTTTGAAAGATGAGGCAATTATATATGATTTTAAGATGACCAGAGAGACGATGCGGAAAACTATGTTGAGTAAAACTAATGTTGCTGCCCTTTTAGAGGGAATATTTAGTTGTATCCTCTTGGGAGTTTTTTTTGCTTTAGTCGTACCATATACTCAATTACCTCCTCATAATATCTCTGGAGTCATGATTAGTTTTCTCCTAATCACATTTGGTATTGCAGGTGCGTTCTTTGGCCAAGTATTTGCAAAAATGTCTGATAAATATGCAGCAAATAACCCTCCTAGGAGGATAAAATTTATAATTTTTAGTTTAACTGTCTCACTTGTTACCTTCGGTCTATTTTTCTTTATTCCCTTACCCCATTTAAATCCCCAGCAAGGTTTTGATGTCCCATTATTATTCACATTTCCTTCTATATGGATTTTTGGTATTGGAATAATCATAGTTTTTTCTGTTGGAGGTCTTTATGACGTCAATCAATCTCCTCTTCTACAAAATATTAACTTACCTGAAGCCCAAGGACAAATTGTCTCTTGGAATCAATTTGTAGAAACGCTAGGAACTGGCTTAGGTCCACTTTTGGGTGGAATTCTATTGGCTATAAATAACCAAAATTTTCAAATCACCGCTATTGTGACTTTATCATTCGGTCTACCTGGTATTCTTTTTTGGGTAATGGCGTTAAGATGGTATCCTGAAGATAGACAAATAGTAAAAGAAATTCTAGAAGAAAGAGCGAAGATATTAAAATCAAAACAGCAGAGCTAAGGTTTTTTATCACCTTAAAAAAGTAATCAAATGCGTTTATTTTTTAGATTCTTATGTTCCACCATTTGTCCTTTGAATCTTTTAAATAGAAAGCAAGTAAAATAATAACTCCTATAATTGAGAAATTGATGCCTAGATAAATTGGAATGTTGTTCATAAAAGATACATCCACTATATCAACTCCTAGCCACATTGGAAAATAGTAGAGGTTAGAAATATTATATGCATATGTTTGAATTCCTAATTGAATAACTAACGAAGAGTACATTAAAATTGCGAAGCAAGAGATTGCAAAGAAATGCCAATATTTTTTTAGATGCTTCAAAGTGAGCAAGCCAAACAGAGAATACGCCGAGCTTAAAAATTGATACTGCCAAATGCTTAAGTTATCTAAAAATACAAATTGGATTTCCATTCTATTTTGGACTTCTATATTAAAAATAAAAATGTAAAAGTTGTCTAAAATGCCTGGCATGATTATAAACATTAATGGAATGGAAAAGAGAATATATCCAAATTTCACATGTTTTTTTAATATGTAATAATTAAAAGACAATGTTACAGGTATTAGAATGGTGATATAAGAGAAAAAATCAGTCCTTATTAAAGGTACTATAGTCATTAATTGTAAGATCCGTATATGTAAATTGAAAATATTGTTAGAAACTAGATAATAATAAATAAATGACATCAAAGTTGTAAAAAATATTGAAAATAACATTGATTTTAAAAATAATTTCTGATCATAGGAATTATCGAATATCTTTGGAAAAAATTTATTTTGAAATGGAATGAAATCTTTTAATTCTAAATTATTGTGATTTGCTATATTTAGTGTAGAAATAAGTCGACTATATGGTACTATTATTTTGTTTTTTACCAATTCTTCAGAATAATATGAATTTTTCATTGTTCTCTAATTCTAACAAGAAATTAGACCCTTTTTAACCTTTTAACCAAAAAAATCATTGATGACATAAAAAACATAAAGAAAAAATATTTTAGAATGAAAAAGAGAGATCATTAATCAATAACCGTACCTGATATAAAATTTTTTTCGCGGTTAAATTATTTTTTTAGTGCCACGAACCACCATAATCTTTCTGAATATTCATCAATGATTTTTTTCGATTTTACTAATTCTTTAAAATCTTCTAAATTTAATAAATCATCTTTCTTATGAGGTAAAAATCTGGCTTTTTTAGACCAATCTATTATACAGAGAGTCCCATCATTTTTCAGAATTCTAAACATTTGGTTTAAAGCATTTATTGGGTTCGAAAAATGATGCATACTATTTAATGATATAATTAAATCAAAAAACGAGTCTTCAAATGAATTATTTTCTATATCTGCAATAATCAATTCTACATATTTTCTAGTTTGTTCTTCCTCAAGGATTTCAACAATTATTTCCTGTAATTCATCTGAAAGATCAATGGAATAAACCTTCCCGGTACTATTAGGTGTATTTTTAATTTTTGAAGCTAAGAATCTTGTGGCGATACCTTGTCCTGTCCCTACATCTAAAATCTGCATATTTGGATTAAAATATTTTTCAATATGGCTAAACATCTTTGGGGCTAATCCAAAAAAATCAAAATTTCTAATAAAATCTTTATTAAACTGTTCTTTCATCTTTTTTCCTTTGTGTATCACTAATAATCCTCCTAAATAAATTAAAAATTATATTTAATTAAGTTTAAAATTGTATTTAATGACTAAGTCTAATTTAATAATAAGAAGAATAAGAAGGTATGGTTATGAGAAGGTCAACAATTGGTTTAATTATGCTCAATGATGAAAGGGAGCACGTCTATCGCACAAATAATGAATTAAATATGAATGTAGTAAAAGAGTGGGCTGATTTAATCAAAAATAATATAAAAAATATAGATGGCACCTCTCCTGAAGTAGTAATCGGGTCTAAAATTATTACTTCAGTCAGAGTTGCTCAGGAAGTGGGTGAAGAATTAACAAGGGCTAATGTTAAAATTATTATCCTTTGTTATAATGTCTGGAATTTTCCATTCTTAGTATGGCCTTTTATTCAAACAGTCGGAACTGATAAGCCAATTTTAAATTTATCAAATAACAATGGTGAATTCCCTGGAAATGTTGGTTTACTTGCAACTGATGGAGCACTTCGTCAAGTTGGAATTCGAACTCATCGAATTGTAGGGGATATTGATGATAAAAAGACACAAGAAAGAGTGTTTTCTTGGATTCGAGCAGCTCAAGCTTATGCAACTATGAAAAATGAGGTATTTGGTATCTACGGTGGACATTCTATGGGCATGGAAACAGGTTATTTTCATCTTACACCAACTATAAGAACGCTTGGGCTTACTGGGCGACAAATAGATCAACTTTGGCTATTGGAAAAAATGAAAGAAGTTGATGAAGCTGAAGTTGAAAAAGGTTTAAAATGGTTCGAAGAAATTTTAGGTGAAAGATTAAAATATGACGGAAAAATTTTAACTCCAGACACTCTAAAAACCCAAATTAGATTATATCTAGCTATGCAAATGGTAAATAAGGAAAAAGGGTTTGATTTTTGTGGATTAAAAGGTCAGAGAGAGCTAACAGAATATGTCTGCTTAGGAGATGTTCCAGAAATGATATCCAATGATCCTTACGATTGGAACGGAAGAAAAGAAACCGTTGTATGTTCTACTGAAGCTGATGCCTATGCAGCAATAACTATGCAAATACTAAAATATATTTCTGGAGGTTTACCTGCTTTATTTATGGATGTTAGACTATATCATCCTGATTTAGACCTTTGGGACTTCTGCAATTCTGGTAACCATTCAAGTTACTATGCGAGCCGCAGCTTTGATCCTAAAGAGAATTTTTCTAAAATCACATTCCATCCCGCATTAGAATTGTATTTCAAAGCTGGTGGTGCATCAGTCGAATTCGATGCAGCTCCAGGGAAAATGACATACTGCAGATTAGGGTTATGGGATAATGATAAATTGTACATGGTAATTGTATTAGGCGAAAGTTTGGATCTACCTGAATCTCAAAGTAAAAAATTAGCTGAAGAAACAAATCCAACATGGCCTCATGTGTGGACTCGATTAAACTGTAAATTCGAGGAGTTTTTATCTACCTTTCCATGTAATCATATATTGGCTGTGCACGGGGATTATCTTCAATCATTGATTTATTATTGTGAATTGGCAAATATTACACCTGTCATACTTGGTAAAGAAAAAGAAGAGAGAGTTATGCCGATCTGGGAAAGACTATAATTCTAAATCATTCATCATCTTTTTTTTAGATATGGAAGGCTATCTTTTAATTAAAACCCACATTTTAAAGTTTAGTTATAAATGACTACTTGCAATATACTAAATGGCTAAAAGATTATAACTTTTAAGGAGTAAAAATTATTAATTATTAATATAATTAATTATTAATATATTATTATAAGTTAGATTTTGATTAGAGAGGGATTTATTTGCCAAGTGAAGCGTTTACAAGAATTATTGACATGTTGAAGACACTTCCAGATTTAAAAGATCAACCTATTGAAATCCGGCGGGAATCACTTGAAAACAACGTAAAAGTTTTTTCAATTTTAAAGGGTACTAGTTGTGAGCCATTACAAGTTGGAAATATCCCTGCCGAATGGGTGATTGCTCCAGAAATTAAAACTGATCGGGTGATATTGTACCTTCATGGTGGAGGTTATACGATGGGTTCTATCAATACACATCGAAAATTGGTTTCACGTATTTCAAAAGCAGCGGAAGCTCAAGTTCTGTTAATAGACTATAGGTTAGCCCCTGAGCATCCATTTCCTGCTGCTTTAGAAGATTCTACTTTTGCATACCTTTGGTTACTTAAGGAAGGTTTCAATCCAGATAAAATTGTCATCGCTGGTGATTCTGCTGGTGGAGGCTTGATTATAGCTACTCTTGTGAAATTAAGGGATGATGGAGAGGCATTACCTGCAGCTGCGGTATGTCTTTCTCCTTGGACTGACTTGGGGTGCACAGGAGAAACCTTAAGAACTAAGGCAGATATAGATCCAATGGTTCGTCTCGAAGATCTCAAATTAAATGCCAAAGAATATCTGGGTAAAAAAGATCCTAAGACTCCGCTAGCTTCTCCTATATATGCAGATCTTTCTGGTTTGCCTCCTATACTTATACAAGTTGGTACATCTGAGATATTGCTAGATGATGCAAATCGACTTGCCGAACGTGCAAAGGATGCAGGGGTAGACGTCGCTTTAGATCCGTGGGAAGAAATGGTCCATGTCTGGCAATTGTTTTCTGAATTTCTACCCGAAGGGCAAGAGGCAATCAATCGAATTGGAGATTATATTCGTTTAAAAATAAAGTAATTATTTTTTTAAGGTTAATCATTCCGATTTGACACCATAAATCTGGGAATGGATATGTAACTGCAATAGTAGGCTTTGTTCTTTAATTAGGGTTATTTTTAATAATTTATTATTCTTTCAAAATAAATTATTTTACCATTTATAAATACTATTTAAATCCGTCTCTCGTTTAAATTGAAGAAAATAAGACAAAATCAAATGGTGTTATTTCTTGGATTTGAACGAGGTCATTCTGATTAAGGGATCTGATGCTCCAGATATGCTAAAATCTGCTTTCAGCCAATTAAATGAGCCAGACCTGCTTGAAAACAAAAATATTGTTCTGAAACCTAATTTTGCATGTTGGGATGCTAGGTTACCGCGAGAAGTTAACGAATGGGTAGTAACAGAGCCCCAATTTGTAGCTGATACCATCAAATTTTTGAAAAAATTTAATCCTAGTTCAATTTCAGTTGCAGAAAGTGCATTTTTTGGTAATAATATAAAAAAGATCTTTAAAGATATTAAATTAAAGAAAATAATTAACGATCCCGATGTTAAAATCATTGCACTTGAAGATCATCCCTACGAATTCATTAAATTTTTTGACAGGAAGATAGGAATCTCGAAGTATATTCTAAATGCAGAAGTATTAATTAATATGCCAATGCTTAAGACGCATGGAGAAACAACAGTAAGCCTAGGAATGAAAAATCTGAAAGGAACCTTGCATGCAGATAGTAAAAAATCATTCCATAGGTTTGGATTGGAAAAAAGTATTGCAGAATTATCTAAGATACTTTTAAATTATAATAAACCAACTCTAACTCTTGTTGATGGCTCGGTAGGATTAGAAGGTATAGGTCCTATCCAGTCTGGAAAACCGAAAGAAGTTGGATGTATTGTATTAGGAAAAAATACAGTTACTGTCGATGCGGTTTGTTCTGAAATTATGGGAATAGGTCCTCAGAATGTGGAACATATCCGACTTGGGGAGGAAATTGGGGCAGGAATTGCGGATATAAGTAAAATTAACGTTATCGGGGATAAAATAGACGATGTAAAAGTAAATTTTGAAATTCCCCCTCCCGATGAGGAAATATTTGCTGCAGCAATGGATTTACTAGAAATACCTTCTGACCAACTTACTGGTCATCCTGGAGATGTTTGCAGCTCTTGTATGCTTAATTATCTAGGACCTGTTTGGGCTTTAAGGGATGATGCTGGTAAAAAATATAAACAAAAGATATTTTTATTAAGCGGAAAAGCAGAATTACCAGAAAAATATGAAGGACAATTAGTATTATGGGGGAATTGTCAACGGAAAAACTTAAAAGATGGGGGAAAAGATGCAATTTTTGTTAAAGGTTGCCCTCCGTCCATATTAAAGGGATATATGTCGCTAGGAAAAGCTATGTATTCAAAAAGAAGCTTCTATTGGGGTTTAATTAAAAGATTATTTAAAGGAATGAATAAAATCGGCAAAATGTCCCATTGGCCATAAAAAAATTGGTGGTTTGTATGGTTTTAGAAATAAATAAAGAATTAAGTTCTGAATTATCCTCCTTTTTAGGACCTGAAAACGTTTCGTCTGAAAAATTTATTCTTATTTCTTATTCAGAAGATGCCTCTCCCTTTGAAGGTAATCTTCCTCAAATTGTAGTTCGTCCTGAAACCACCGAACACATTTCAAAAATTATGAAAATTGCAACAGATAAGCAAGTTCCTGTTGTACCTGTTGGAGGAAGAAGCTCAATTAGTGGTTCAACTATTCCAAGAGTAGATAATGCTTTAATGATTGATATTACAAAGATGACTAAAATATTAGAATTAAATGAAGATATTATGACGGTAACTGTTCAAACTGGTATTACTTGGTCCGAGCTTATACATAAATTAAAAGAAAAGGGTTACAAACTGGGATTTCGAGGTCCATATGGTGGAAATGCAGGAACTGTTGGAGGATCATTGAGTGCAAACTCCATAGGTTGCGGAGCCTCTGCAAATGGGGGGGCTTGTGATAATGTAATTGGATTAGAAGTTGTTCTACCTAATGGTGAGATTATAAAAACTGGAAGTAATTGGAGAAATTCATCACCAATAATGAGAGAAAATTTTGCACGATACTGCACCTTTAATGATTTAACGGGCTTATTTCTAGGAGATCATGGGACTTTAGGAATAAAAACAGCGGCTACATTAAAAATTTTTCCAGTTCCAAAAGGTGTTGCATATGCAGACTTTGGATTCTCAAACCTTGAGCAAGCTACAAAAGCATTTCATGAAATTCAAAGTAATCATTTAGTCGAAGAAGCAGTTATGTTAGGAGATTCAAATTCAATTGTTCTATTAGCTTCATCATATCGATCAACATTTAAAAATCTTGAATGTATTTTAGCTGTAATTATAGAAGAAGTAGATGAAGAAATAGCAAAGATAAAAAGGGAACTTTGTGAAAAAATCGTAAGAAAATACGGTGGAAAATCAATTGGAATGTTTTTATCCAAAGCTCATTGGTTAAATATGTTTAATTTAGTCCAATCTCTCTTCGAAGAAGGATTCTGGTATAATACTTGTCACATTAGACCAATTTCTACATTACCAATTCTGGTTGAAAAGTTTCACGCTTTGGCAAATAAGTATCAACTTAAAGAAAATGGATTTAATTGGATTATCAGCGCATTAGGCGTGGATCACTGTTTTACTTCAGGATGGATAACTATATTTATGGGGGATAAAAATAAGAAAGATTTAGTTTATAAAGCCTGGGAAGAATTAAGAGAAATTGAAATGGAGCTTGGAGGCGTGCCATATTGGACGGGCAAATTATGGGAACCTTATGCACTTGACAGAGTAAATCCAAGCTTTATTGGGCTTTTAAAGACGCTGAAAAAGGCCCTCGATCCTAAAAATCTATTGCATCCGATGGTGTTTGAATTATAAAAACTAGGTGTACATGTTGGCTATTTTTTCAGAATTAAAAAAGTATCAAGATATGATGGATTTTTGTGGGAAATGCGGTGATTGTGCAAGTTCAGGTACTCAAATTACGACTGCAAAAAGGCATGTAACAAAACCTTGTCCTGTTAAAAATGTATTAGGGTTTGAAGCCTATGATGCACGAGGCAGAATTTTAATTTTAAAAAAATTAATTGATGAAAAATTAGATACTGATAACTCAATTTTAAAATGGGCATATACTTGTACCGGCTGTGGAAGTTGTAAAGAAACTTGTCTCGCAATTGAAGGGGGAATCAATACGCCTCTATTGATGGAAGCTTTGCGACAAGATTTCGTTAATCAAGAATTGAAAATAGAAAAACATCAACAGATTCTAGACAGCATTTTACAAAATAATAATCCTTATAACGAACCTAAAGAAATAAGATCAAAAATATTAAGTGGTCGAAAATTTAATCCAGATGCCGAATATTTAGTATTTTTAGGGTGTACCTCCTCTTATCGCCAACAAAATATTGCTCTATCTACTATTGAACTTTTAGATAATTTGGGGATCGAGTATTCTATCCTCGAAAATGAGCCATGTTGTGGTTCAATCTTAAAACGATATGGGTATAAAAATGAATTTGAGACCATTGCGAGAAAAAATTTGGAATTATTTAAAAAGAACAAAATAAAAAAGATTATTTTCCCGTGTGCTGGGTGTTATAGGACTTTTAAAATAGATTATGCTGAGCTTGATAAAATCTCAATTCAATTTTATCATCTAACTGAATTTCTAGATCAATATTTTAACGAAAATTTTTATAAATTTAAAATGAAACACCACAAAAAAATAAGTTATCACGATCCTTGTCATTTAGGGAGGCATTCTGGGGTTTATGAGGCTCCAAGAAGTCTATTAAAAAGAATTAAGAATTCAAATTTTATTGAACTTGATGCCTTAAGAAATTATAGTCATTGTTGTGGAGCAGGTGGAGGAGTAAAATCATCAGAACCAGATTTAGCACAAAAAATCGCTGTAAATCGTAATGAAGAGGCAATTGAGAAAGGAATTGAAATTCTTGTCTCGGCTTGTCCATTTTGTGAAAAGAATCTAAAAGATGGTCTAAATGGAGCTAACTTAGAAATTTTAGATATATCAGAAGTGCTTTTACGCTCAATTGAGAAAGAAATGGAAAGCCAAATTATGGATGATTCTGAATCAGAGATTAAAATTGGAAAAAAATATATGAAATTTCTAGCACAATATCCCGATATATTCTCCGATTTAGTAACTGGCTCAATTCTAGATTTTGCTATTTATGTAAAACTTGATGATTTAGAAGAGGAAAGGCCTTTATGCTGCTTCAATGTATTACGCACGGAGAATGGAATTGCACTTAAATCTGGTAAGGCAGACGATCCCGATTTAGAATTAGCAGTTTCGACAGATGCTGTTAATAAATTAGTTTTAAATGATACTAAATCAGATTATGCAAAACAATTTGGAATATTCTATAATGAACCTGACGAAGAAGATGGTTGGATCGATTTTGTTCTTCATAAAAGAACAAAAACATTAATCAAAATGGGATATGGGAAATTTGCTGAAGAAGCAGGTATATTAGAAGATGAAGACGAAATTTGAATTAATTTAAAGTAGGTGAAATTAATGGCAACACCACAAGAATTAAAAATTAAAAATAAATATACTGGGGAGATTGTTGATACAATTCCTGCAGATACTAAAGAAACTCTAAACTCCAAAATTAAGAATGCTCATAGAAATTGGGATAAATTAAAAGAAATGGATTTTTTTGAACGAGTAAAATTACTTGGTAAGGTTGCAACTCGATTGCGATTTAAAAAGAAAGAATTAAAAAAGCTTATAGTCGCAGAAGGGGGATTACCCATTAAATATTCCGAGTGGGAATTGGCTATAGTCACGACTGGATTTAAATTTTGTGAGTGGTATTACCAATTTTTGGAAGATAAACCACTTACAAATATGGATGGCGAACAATTTTCCAGACTTAAATACGTTCCACAAGGATTAGCGGCTTGTATTGCCCCTAGAAATACTCCTATAAGTTTGCCATTGTATCAAATGGGTGCAAATTATCTTGTGGGAAACCCTGCAATAGTCAAGCCATCAACAGCTTGTCCATTAACTATGCGAATGGCTTTTGAAATGATGGAAGAAATGGAACTTCCTGCTCTTGATGCATTTAATTTAGCAATTGCTCCCGGAGAATGGGCTGTTAATGAGTTTCTCAAAAATGCACTAGTTAAAACATTTTTATGTATATCTGCCTCACACACCGCTAAAGATATTTTAGTACGTTATGCTAAAATTCTGAAAAAATCGGTAGATAAATCTATGGGCATTGATATGTACACTTTCCCATTCAAACAATTCATCTTTGAATGTGCAGGAAATGATGCGGGGATTGTTATGGACGATGTAAAGTTAGAGCAAGTTGCCAAATGGAATGTCAACGCGAGCTATACAAATTCAGGACAACAATGTTTTTCGATGAAACGAGTTATAGTTCATCGAGATATTTATGATGATTATATTGAGTTGTTAATTAAAAATATTGAAAATTTAAAATACGGAGATCCCACGGATCCTGATGTGGATATTGGTCCGTTAGGTAGTCGTAAAATATTAATGATGATGGAAGTAATGGTCCAAGATGCTTTAAAGTATGACTGCAAGATTTATACTGGCGGTGAAAAGATTGATCCTGGTGAAGACTACGGCTTATTTTATAAGCCAACTTTGGTAGAAATAGGACCAGAACTATGTGAAGATATATCTAAAGCTCCTTTTTTATGGAGAGAAGAAGCATTTGGACCTGTTCGCTCCGTAACCAAAGCTGATAACTTAAAAGATGCAATTAGACTTGCAAATGCTAGCAACTATGGTATGCGAGCAGTTGCTTATACCTCGAATTTGAAGAATATTGAAACTTTTAAGAAGCAATTAGAAGCCGCCAATATATATATAAATGCTAAACCGATGTTAACCGATATTTCAGTTGCATTAGGGGGAATTAAAGATTCTAGTTGGCCTGCAGGAGCAAGATACTATCCTCAAGATTTAGTTTTTGCTAAATATATTTATGATGGAACCCCTGCGAATTTGGAAAAAATAAAATAATCATAATGGTTGAAATGGATTCTGAAGAATTATACCAAATATTAAAGAATTTTTTTCCAAACAACCCAGATTTAATGAGACATCTCCATATTAATGCATGTTGGGAATACCTCATTACTGAAAATTCAATAGATGACTCCGCTGCTGAGAATGCAAAATTACATTATTTTTTGTATAAGGTAGACGAAAATAAATTAGTAATGACGAAAGAAAAGCCAGATATTAAACCAGATTTGATCCTATATTTTACAGAAAATGGAATTTTAAGTTTAATTGAGGGAAATCCGAGTGCAGACCTTTATTACGCCCGGTATAATGAAGTTATGGATAATCCAAAACCGGGAATCGATGTAGATAACAAACTCAATAAACCTAGGTTAAAACTTTGGCGAATTGGGTATAAGAAATGGCGAAAAGATTTTAACTTTTAATTTTAACTTTTGATTAAAAAGAAGGATCAATTATGACTCATCCTAATACTAAGAGAAATATTTTTCCAAAAGCACAAGTAAGAATCGAAAATGAAATTAGGGACCGCATCCAAAATTCTGATTTATTGGTTTCATCAAATGCAAAAGCATTTTTAACCGGAGAATATTTAATTTTCCATTCCGGAACTTCATTACTTATGGGTGTAAACGCCCGAACTTTAATTTCATTTAAATTCTATAATAAATCCATAGCATCTGATGCTGAAGAAGTTAATATTACTAGAATCTATGAAAGGGATCAAAGAGGAATTTTCATTGATTTAACGCAAAGACTTACTAAAGATTGGATTGAAATCATTAAAGATTCATGTATAAAATGGAAAGATGCTCTAAAGAAAGTATTAGCAACTATAAAACACCCACTATACAATGAGAATATGGTTAGAAAAATTAACGACCTATGTCTTGATCTCTTTATCATTAGTAATATAATTATTCGAGGTGGATTGGGCAGTAGTGCTGTATTCGCCTCTCTCTTAGCTTTAGCAACAATGCACAAGCTTGGAATCGTATCAGAAAAGCTAACTTCAAAAGATAGGACTTTGATATTTTTAGTAGCAATCCTATTGGAAGATGCTTACCATCATGGTAAACGACACGTGGAGGATTTAAAAGGCATTGCTGGGGGCTTTAGTGTTATTCCATGCATTTTTCCGCTAGAAAAAGGCGAGATTTTTCAATTAGATCTGACCAAATTTTTTGAACTCCAGAAAAGTGAACAATCTCAATTTAAAGAAATTCCAATAAATGATTTTATTCAAAAAATCTACCAAATTAAAAATCTGGATTTGCTAGGTAGTCCGATGATATCAACTCTCAAGGTCAATTCAGATCTATTAAATCATTTATATTTTACAATATATTATTCAGGAACTCGAACTTCAACACCTAAAATGATTAAAAATATGAGTTCACAATCAAAAGAGTTTTGGGACATTTATTCTCTTACTTTTGATCAAATGAGCAAGATTTCAGAAGTCCTCGTTAAAAGATTACAAGATAATGGACATCATAGTAACCTTAAGGAAATTAAAACTCTCTTCGATATGCTACAATCAAATTTTAACTCATTAGGGATTGTTCCATTAAATATTTCTAGGACTATGAATGAATTAAACACAAAGTCAAATGAAAAATTGTATTTTGGCAAAGTTTTAGGAGCTTCGGGAGGCGGATCATTTCTTCTCATCACAACAAAGCCACTAGATCAAAATGATGAAGACATAGTTTTTAAATATATTCCAAATGCCGAAAAAATCGCAGAAGATTCATTAAAAGTTCCCTCTTCCGGTGTAATTATACATCCAGTTCCCTTATCGAAGGATTTTAAACTAGAAAATTATCTTTAATATGCTATTTTTTATGCCCTAATAATGTGAAATGTCCATCTACAACTCTTGCATAATACTTTCTACCCTTAAAAACCCAAACAATTTTTTTTCCAGCTTTTGCCATTTTAGCCCATTTCGAACTTTTTTTTGGATTTTGCTCCACAATTCTATAATAGCCTATATCAACATATCTTAATCCACTTTTAGCGAAAACTTGAACTTTATAAGATTTATTGTCAATTTCAATAGAGTTTTTCCCACTAAAAATTCCTTCTGCTACTTTAACTGCGACTTTTGACAGATCTTCTATTTTCAACACCTAGTTTTAAATTGATTAATTAAGTATAATTTCATCAAATACATATAATTTTACTAAAATTTTCAGATGAATAAGATTGAAACCCCAAAATAATAAAGAATCCGATTATGTTATTAAATGGATGAGCCTTGGTCATTGTGCAAGAGGTCCACTTCGATGTGAAAAATGTAAAGAAGCAGAAAAATTAAAAAAATTTTATTTATTACGAGCAGATTACGAGCCAAGCGAATATGCAAGACCCATTATTGAAATTATAAAGGATGGAAAAAGAAATTTTGTTGGTTATGTTGTTATTCAAGGTTTTAAAACCCAAAAGAAGCTGAAGAATATGCAAATAAGCAGGGATTCAATCTTTTAAAAGATACTCCCGTGGAGGATTAATTGAATGAAACCTGACGATTTTTTAGAACCACTTCATGTGATAAGGCGAATGTCTATTCCTCACTGTGCAAAAGGACCCAGAGGCTGTGCGAAGTGTAGGGAAGCTGCGAAAGATGTAAAAATATATTTATTAGAGGTCTATTTTGACCCAGGTACTATGACGAGACCAATGATTGAAGTTTCTGCTAAAGGAGAAAAACACCTTTTGGTCTACGATATCATCAATTCTTTTAAAGATGAAAATGAAGCTCGAAATTATGCAAAAAAGAACAATTTAAAATTGGTAGAAGAATAAGCAACCTTTTTTTTCTTTTATGGTAATTTTAATAAGCCTGGGTTTAAAATTCCATTTGGATCAAGTGTACTTTTTAGTCTTTTTATAAAATCAAAATATTCTGGACGATAATGTTCAACTACCATGTCTCCGATCACTTTCCCGAGCCAATAATGGACAGATCCCTGATTTATTACATTTTCAATAAAATCCTTCCAGAACTTAACACCGAATTTTCTTCCTTCTGGATCATGTATTGGAACTTGGATCTCAGGAACAAGAACTAGATGCCCGTGAACTACAAACGGATAATATATGGTTGTAACTTTGTATTTCTTTAGATTTTCCTTATGAGCTTTGATATGATTTAAATATAAATCATGAACTTTTTTAGATTCGAAAATTGGTAATTTATGGCAAGGGCTAAAAAAGTTCCCCATAAAACCTGCTAATTCAAGAAACTCGTATTTTTGATCGTGTAAAGCTATTTTTGAAAAAGAATCGGGTTTTTTTATTCCCCTTGTATCTTTAGCAATTTTATCAAAAAGCTCCAATTGGGCTTTCAATTCTTTTTCACTGTGCGCTTCTATTTTACCATGAATGAGGAATCGTTCTGGATTTCCACCAAAATCTAGTCCTGCTTCTTTATCTATAAAGCAAATATCCGAAGCTATTCTCAAGGATGCCATTTTATGAAGTGCTTTTAGAAGTAGATCTTCATCTTCATAACCATAAACAAAAAATCCTATGGCTTCTGGGTATGGATATAATTTTAGAGTAGCTTCAGTCTTTATTCCCATGATTCCTTGATCTCCACAAAAAATACCGGTTGAATCTAATCCAACACCATAACGTGTATGTCTTTTTGCCGTATCTAGCGCAGCAGAACCAGTCCTAATTATCTCACCAGTTGGTAAAACAACTTCCAATCCGAGGAGAATATCACAAGCAGTTCCATATTTAGCTGATCCATAATATGCTGATGCAACAGAAATTCCTCCTCCAATCGTAGCCGAGAGACCGGGGCCAGGTCCAACAAATCCTGTATACCAACCTTTCTTCTTTAATTCATATTCCAATTCTCCCCAAGTAATGCCGGTCTGGACAGTGACACTCATAGAATCCTCGTCAATCTCCACTATTTTATTCATTCTCGTCAAATCAAGAGAGATGCCACCAGGTTGGAGAGGCACACCCATTAATACCAAAGAGCTTGCAGCTCCACGGGGATAAACTGGAGTTTTATATTTGTTTACTAATTTCATAACTTCTGAAACTTCTTCTGTTGTTTCTGGTCGAATTACAATATCTGGAATATGACCTGGGATGGGACTTGCATCCATAGAATAAGTATAACAAATCTCTTTATCTGTGGCGACATAATCTACTCCCAAGGTCTCTTTTAAGCCTTTTATCAGTTCATCTTTTAATGTCAATTTTTATCCCTTTAAAAAGAATCATTCAAATTTTTAAAGTTATAGGAATGCCAGTTTATGGATTTTGAAGTAGAAAAAAGAAGAAATAAGCAGAAATACCATTATAGTCCTTTTTTGTATATATTCAGAGCAATTGCCAGAGCATAAGCTAAAGCAGCCATGAAAGTTAGCCATTCCCAAATTGTCGTAACTCCCCGAAGGTTAAAAATCCCAAATATTATATAAAGAAGCAAAATCCGCATGTAAAGACTCCAAGATAAGATATTTGTCTTATATAGGATGGATGATCCCATAATGCGATAATTGTAATTATTATCATTGAAACTATAAAGAGAAAATTCATAAGACTCCAAAAACCATGCTCAAATGATCGAATGTCGGTTGGATAAAAACCTATCATTACCATAGAGATACTATTTAGATATCCCAAAATTTGAATTATTCTTACTAATTTCTTTTTTTCAGGTTGTTTGTCGTACCATCGATTCATATCAATAAAAAATGGAACTAGAGTAATTCCTATTAGAATAAGACAGATACTAAACAGTATCCAACCTTTAGGGTTTTTTCCCGTGTCTCCTAGAGAAGATACAGTATCAAGAAATGGATTGTATGCTTGAAATGGAAATTTTAGAAATGTAAATGATGCAGGTATTAAAAAAGCATAGTATAAAATATTAGCAATAATTGCTGTTATAAGGCTTATTGGCCATTCTTTTATGTTCCAATCCATAATTCCAACTCTTCATAATTTATCTAAAATATTTGCTTATCTTAAAGTTGTAATATATCCTCTAAAGAAGCTTTAATCTTATTATAGAGATTAAAATTTTGTAACCAAAATATTATGTTTTTTATTAGAAATATTTTTTATTCTGCTGATTGTTATTTTTTTTGGTTATATCTTGTAGTTATTTAAAATCACGAAAAAAAATGGGAAGATTATGAAGTTATTGGAACCTTTTCAAATAAAAAATTGTACTTTACGTAATCGGATAGTTATGCCTCCTATGGATACAAATTTTGCAGATCCAAAAGGTTTTGTAACTGACAAGATCTTGAAATATTATGAACAACGTGCAAAAGGCGGTGGTATTGGATTAATTTATATTGAAGGCACTTATTTTGACGAATATGGAAAAGGGACAAGCAATATGTTAAGTATCCGTGAGGATGATAAAATTGAAGGTCTGTCCAAATTAGCAGAAGTTATAAAAAAACATGGGGCAGCAACCATTTTACAACTATATCATGCTGGAAGTCAAGCTACGTCACTTATTACTGGTAATAAACCAGTATCCGCAAGTTCTGTACCTTGTCAGTTTCTTTACAGGATGGTTAAGGAAACCCCAAGACCCTTAACAGTAGAGGAAATAAAACAAATAACAAAAAAATATGGTGACGCTGCAGAAAGAACTGAGAAAGCTGGCTTTGATGGTGTCGAAATTCATGCAGCACACGGTTATTTATTAAATCAATTTCTATCGCCCTATAATAATAAAAGAACTGATGAATATGGTGGGGATTTAAACAATAGAATGCGATTTCTTTTAGAAGTTTTTGATGAAATTAAAAGTAGAGTTAGTAAAGACTTTATTATTTCTTTTAGAATGAACGGTAGAGATTATATTGAAGGTGGATTTGACATAGACGAAGCAAAAATCGTTGCTAAAAATATGGAAGAAAAAGGAGTAGATATAGTTAGCGTTTCAGCGGGTGCTTATGATCCAAAATTTATTTTAATGCCTTATATGAATGAACCTAGAGGAATTTTTTCGCATTTGGCTGCTGATATTAAGAAAGCTACTTCTAAAGTGCCTATAATTACTGTAGGTCGTATTAATGATCCCCAATTAGCTGAACAAATATTGAACGAAGGAAAAGCAGATCTAATTGCATTTGGTAGACAATCAATAGCAGATCCTGAATTTGCGAACAAGATTATAAATAATAAATCAGATGATATTATTCGATGTATCGCATGCCTCCATTGTTCAGATGCCTTAATGCAAATGGGTGGTATAGAATGTGCAATTAATGCAAATATGCATGAATTAGAATCAGAGATAGAAAAAAGTGCTTCTCCCAAAAAAATCTTAATAGCTGGTGCTGGTCCTGGTGGGCTTAGTGCTGCGAAATATGCTAGTTTAAGGGGGCATAATGTGACTTTATTGGAAAAAGCTGATAAAATAGGAGGGGCTCTGAACTTAGCTAGTGTTGCACCTGGTAAAGAAGAAATTTCTTCAATTATTAAATACTATAAACATAAATTACAGGAGTTAAAAATAGATTTAAGACTGAATACTGAAATATCAATGGATGTTATAGGTGAACTAAATCCTGATATTGTCATCCTTGCAACTGGTACAATACCTGAAATCCCCCCTATTAAAGGGCTTGACAAAATCGATTATAAAACTTATATTGATGTTTTAGAAGGAAAAACTCCTCTTGGTAAAAAGGTCGCTATATTGGGGGGTGGAATGACCGGAATTGAAGTATCTGAATTACTAGCAGAAGATAAAGAGGTTACTATAATTGAACAAATGAAAAGAATCGGTGCGAATATCATTGTTATGGTAGCAAATGTAAAAATTCCAGAGATTGAAGCTAATAAGAATATTAAAATTCTTAAAAAAACCAAAGTTGAAGAAATTATTGGAAATAAAGCTATTTGCTCTCAAAAAGATAAAAAAATCGAAGTGGAATTCGATGATTTCATAGTTTCAGCTGGAGCAAAACCTAATAAGACCATTTTAGACGAAATTAAAGAAAAGGGAATTAAATGTAAGGAAATTGGAGATTGTAAGAAACCAAGAAAAATTGCGGATGCAATTAAAGAGGCTTATAAAGTAGTAATGAAACTATAATATAAGAATAAACCTGATTTTTCTAATCTAAATATTTAAAAATTTCTAAAATTTCATAACCCATTTTAGTTATTGTTATTTTTTTATTCCTTTTATCATTTGATTGTTCAATATATTTCCATTTATCCCTAAGAGGTATTATGTATTGCTGATTTAATGCCATATATTCAGCAGATTTTTTCTTAGGGTCTCGAGGATCGTTATATGTCTTTAAAATCTTTAATATTTTTTTCTCCTGTAGCTTTTTTTTAAAATCTTTTTTATACATCCAATCTTTCTTACTAGAAGCCAAAATTTTAAGAGCTTGAATCAAATTTGCTTCCGGTTTCACAATTTCAAATTGAGGAGGCGAAAAAATATCCTTTATTCCTTTACTCAAACTTTGTTTTTTTCCATCATCTTCAGGTATATAATATTCAGGAAGAACGTAATAAGGAGTACAATTCCAAATCCGGCAGGCGTCCATTCCGGCAATCGCGGTAATTTTTGTGCCCACTGAAATATTTATAAAAATTTCACACGACGCATTTTTTTCTCGCTCATCCTTTATTATTTGTGAAATCTTTTGAATCACATTATTATAATCATGAATTTCTGCGTTAATCGAAATAGTTTCTATATTAATTTTTTCTAGCTCTTGCTTAATTAAATTATGTTGTTTTATGAACTGTTCGGTTTTTTCATCCCTAAAAATAAAAATGTATGCTTTATCTCCCTTAAATTTTATAATTGGCTTCGCAATCCTATCAACTTCGAATCCTTGGAATGCAATGTGGATCCTATTTGCTCCTAATATTGTAGAAATAAAAATCACCGTTAAAAAATGTAATAATAAATTAATTAAATAAATATATTAAATTAAAAAAATTAATAAAAATTTATCTTTTAATCCTATCTTCTAAGATTTTTATGCATTCAATTGACAATGCAAATTTAGAAAAAGTAGGTAAACAGTGTTTTTTTATCCCCAATCTCCTACACATATCATTAAAGTTCCAATAACAAAGGTTTCGGATTGGACAATCTTTTTTATCCACCTGAAACCCCTTAATAATTGTATTGATATTGTTTTCGGCTATAATAAGGTTGATTTTTTGAATAATTTTGTTTTTTCTCATAGAATTTTTGATAAATATCTTCTCTGAACTTTTCTAATGTCAATCCCCTGGCCTCGAATTCCTCTTTATGAAGTGAATAATGGCAATCGATGCAACAAACAAGTATATTTCTGATGTTATTTGTCCCTCCCCGAGATAAGGGTATATCGTGATGCTTTTGTCTTTCAAGTGAGTCTAAAGGTATATATTGTCCACATTTTTTCTTATTATTGATCCTATTTTGGCAATACTCAATTTTATTTAATTTTTTGATAGTATCCTTGCTATACATTTTTCTTTTTTGTGCATACTTTTTAGCCTTTAATTTTTTCTTTGTTTTACTTCTCTTATTCTTTTTACACATATCTTAACCTCCTATTTTTATTTTTTAACCTAGTTATCTTCAAATATGTTCTCTAACTCATGATTAGAAAAAAAATGTTCGAAATATTTAATCAATATTTCGAAAATCTTATCTTGTAATAATTTTATTTCAAATTCTTCGTTTCTCTTTCTTCTATTCACATAAACACCTCTTTTTGAAACTAATTCATTATAAGTTGATTTTTTATGATAAATTTTATTAACTTAATAAACTTAACAAAAACTTATTAATCAAAGATTTAACGTCAATTAAGTGAATATTAAAAACGGATTGATTAAAAAAGGAATGAAAAAAATGGGATTCCACTTAGAAAATCTAAAACTTTTTCCTTAGACTCTTAATTTCCATTTTAAATAAATAAAAAGAAAAGAAAAAATTACTTTTTCTTCCGAAATTCTGGTTTACGTTTTTCTACAAACGCGTTCTTTCCTTCTACTGCCTCATCGGTGCCATAATAGAGAGAAAGACCACCAACCCCTAAATAAGTAGCACCAGTCGAACCATCTGTCTCGGCCAAAAAAGCATATTTTAACATTTTCAAAGCAGTCGGGCTTTTTTCTAATATTTCTTGGCACCACTTTTCTACCTCTTCGTCTAATTTCTCTATGGGTGCAACTGCATTCACTAACCCCATTTGTAAAGCTTGTTGAGCAGTATATCTACGGCAAAGAAACCATATTTCCTTTGCCCGTTTTATACCTACGGCACGCATTAAATCTCCAGTCCCGTATCCCGGGTCGAAGGATCCGACACGAGGTCCTGCTTGTCCAAGTTGTGCGTGTTCTGCTGCTATACTGAGATCACAGTTGACATGCCATACATGTCCACCTCCAATTGCATATCCATTCACACGGGCAATGACAGGTTTTGGTAATGTGCGAATCTGATAAGTCACTGTTTGCCAACCTACTTCTAATGGTAATATGTATTTTCCTTTATAGCCTCCCTTCTCGCGAGTTGTTTGATCTCCTCCAGTACAGAATGCCTTTTCCCCAGCTCCAGTGAACACCACTACACCGATTTCCTCGTCCATGCAGCGGTTAAAAGCATCGATCAATTCATGGACAGTGTGTTGAGTGCATGCATTATAACGTTCAGGTCTATTAATAGTTATACGAGCAATACCCTCTTTTTTCTCGAATATTATATCTTGATAACTCATTATTTTATCACCATTTTGATTTAATGATTTATTAGTTTAAGATTATCTAATTCATAACAAATAGCTTATTAAAAAAAATTAGATATTGTTAGTTTATTATTGAATTAATTGATTTAAAAGGATGATAAATTATGCAAAAATTAAAAGAATGCGAAGAATATATGACTCCAAAAGAGAGAATTACCGGAATGATCCTAGGTAAAAAAATAGATAGAATACCTGTCTTTCCATTTGTCACAGCAGCTGCAGCCCAAATACTCCATGTTAATTATGCAGAATATAGTTCAAATCCTGAAGTTTTTATGAAATGTCAAATTGAAGCACAAAAAACTTTTGGATATGATGCTGTCACTTCAATCGCAGATTTGTGTGTTGAAGCTCAAGGATTTGGTGCAAATATTATCTTTCCTAAGAACAACGCTGCATATCCGGATCCTTATAAATGGATTCTCAAATCTCATGAAGATTATAAAAAGGTTGGTAAATTATTTAGTTGGAAAAATGCAACTAGGATGAATAACCAAGTTCATATAATTAAAACCTTAAATGAGAAATTGCCTGGTTTAATGGTTGGTGGAGCTACCATAGGTCCGATGGGTCTTTTATCAAGGATTCGCAATCCAAACGACCTTGTTCGTGATTTCGTTAACCATACGGAAGAACTTCATGAAGCTCTTGAACAAGTCACAGAAATTCAAATTGAATTTGTAGAGAAAGAAATTGAAGCTGGAGCACGAACAATTATGGTACCGGTTGTTCTAGCTGAAAGAGAATTAATGAGTAAAGAAATGTGGGAAGAATTAGATGCCCCCTATCAAAAAAGAATATCGGATTTCGTAAGAAGTAAAGGAGTAAATTATTGCGTCCATACTTGCGGTCGTGGTCCATACTTCGACGTTCTAATTAAATGGTTACGCCCCAATCTTATACAAAACGCTTTTTTACCTGATGACTGTAAAACCGAAGAAGAAATGGTAGAAAAATACGGGAAAAAATTAATCTTTTTGGGTTATTTAAGCGTTCAGATGCTTGCTTGGTCAAGTCCTAGTGAAGTTTTCGAGGAATGTAAAAGACAACTTGAGGTATTTGGCAAATCTCCGACAGGTTATTTTCTTGGAGCATCATGTGAATACCCCCCATACGCTCCTTTGTACAATGCAATAGCAATGGTCAGGGCAGCTAGAACTTACGGAGCTAACTTTCAAAGAGGTAAAGGAGCAGATGCTTAAATGTCAAAAGAAGATATTTTGAAAAAACTTAAAGATAGTGTTATAAATATGGACTGTGATGCAGCAAAAGAAGCTGCTCTGGAAGCCTTAGATGCTAAAATAGACCCTTCCAAAGCTATCAAAAAAGGATTGTATGCGGGTTTGAAAGAAATTTGCGATGAATATGAAATAACCGTTTTTCCAACTGAACTGTTAATTGCTTCTGATGCTTTTTACGAAGGAGTTAAAGTTTTACGCTCTAAAATTAGTGCAGAAAAAGCTAGTGAAATGAGAAAAGGCATCGCCATTCTTGGCGTGGTAGAAGGAGATATACATGATCTTGGGAAAAACATGGTAAAATATCTGATGGAGGCCGAAGGCATCGAAATCCACGATCTTGGTTTTGATGTAACTGCTGAAAAATTTGTAGAAGAGGCAGAAAAAACAAATGCTGATCTAATACTAATTTCTACAATGCTAACTTCGTTATTTCCAGAAATAAAAAAAATATCTACCTTAGCTAAAGATAAGGGTCTTAATGTGAGAATCATGGCTGGTGGGGGACCGGTAACTGAAGAAATTGCTTTGAAGATGGGTGCGGACGGATGGGCTCTAACGGCTCCACTAGCGGTAAAAAAAGCTGTCGAATTGCTTGAAAAACCTCTTGAAAAGCCAATGAAAGTGGCTAAAACATAAGAACTTAATTAAATATAAAAATAAGAAGATTTAATTTATATATTTTTAATCTCTTTTTTTCTCCAAGCTAAAAATTTAATCTAAATGGAATAAATTAAATTAATTGAATAAAAATGGACTTAAGAAAATACAAAGCATTAATTTTTGATCTATTTCATACTTTAACATCAGTGGAATCTGCACGAGCACCGGGCAAAGGAACAAGTGCCATATTAGGAGTTTCTAGAAAAGATTGGAACGATCAATTACTCAAGTATTCACAAGATAGACTACGGGGTAAAATAAAAGATCCATTTAGAATTATAAAAAAAATGGCTAATGCAATAAACCCGTCTACCCCTGAAGAAATAATTAGAGAAGCTACACTAACCCGTCTGTCTAGATTCAAATATTCATTAAAGCACATAAATCGTAGCGTTCTTGATACTCTCGCTAAGCTAAAAGATATGGGTAAATTAATTGGTCTTATTAGCAACGGTGATGTGCATGAAGTTGCTGGTTGGGATAAGTCACCGTTAAATAAATATTTTGATAGTGTAGTTTTCTCCTGCAACGCTGGTTATGTAAAACCAGAGAAGGAAATTTATGAATTATCTCTTAAAGAACTTAAAGTTAACCCAACAGAATGCTTGTTTATAGGGGACGGGGGAAGTGATGAACTAAGAGGTGCGAAGGAAATTGGAATGAGTACTGTACTTGTTACATATGTAATTGAAAAAATTTGGCCAGAGAAAATTGATGAGAGGAAGTTATATGCAGATTTTGAAATTTCTGAATTAAAAGAACTTTTACTAAATGAAAGATAAAATTAGTAATTAAAATTTATGGGACAATATATTTATAATTATTACGTTATTTCAATTTTATAGGTGGTTTTATCGTGTTAAATATATTTATATTACTAATTACCATTTTTGGTATATGGACAATCAAATTTATTCTCCCTCCAATCATTAAGCGAATTCGAGGAAATAAATTACCTGAGGGATCTATTATAGTAAATAGAAATGCTCCAATCAACAATAAGCAAATACCCGGGGGGAGATTGTCACAGATAGCAGTCAGTTTTGGGATAGGTTTTTCTTACTTCATATTAATTGACTTGGTTTTTCATTTAATATTTGGTTTTTCGGATTATAATTTAATATTCATTATCGATCTTCCAATATGGGTGAATTGGATAGGTATTATTGGAATGTGGGTTCTTGGCGTTTGGGTAACAATGGCTTTTATTTATAATGTCAATTACACTCCTTGTACTAGCCAAATGAAAGAAGAAAAATATGTGCTCGCAACTGGGGGACCATATAAATATATTCGTCATCCAGCATACATTGCAGGAGTATTTGAAAATCTTTTCATTTTTCTAGCAACTGGTGTGTGGTTAATATTTTTCGGTTTGATTGGTTTTCTAGCACTCCCTTACCAAGCTAGAGAGGAAGAAAAGATGTTACGGGAAATGTTTGGTGAGATTTATGATAATTATACATCCAAAACCGGACGTTTCTTTCCGAAAATTTGGAAAGAAAATAAAAATGGTTGAAAAAATAAAACGAATCCACGGAGATTCATTTTTGACAATCCATCATTATTTATTAGAGTAATGAAATATTATAACTCAGTAGTCTTTCTCAAGATTATGGTTTTATTCTTGGGACAATTTCGTAAATAAAATTAGTGAAATAGAAGATTCAATTGGAGAAGGTGGATTAATAAATGGCTAAAGATGAAATAAAATCGGGTGAGTTAAGCAGGGATCGAGCAGAAAGGTATTTAATTAAAGCTTTAAAAGATAAGAATTGGGAAGTTCGAGCAGCTGCAGTAAAAAGTTTGGGAAAATTATCTAATAAAAAGGTAATAAATTCATTGATTAATATGTTACGTGATACAGAGGGGATAGTTAGGGCAGAAGCAGCAGAAAGTATAGCACTAATTCTTGGGTTTGACTCCATACCTGTTTTTATTCCAATGCTTACTGATGAGGACCGACTGGTAAGATTCAGTCTTGTTGGAAATATTCTACCAGAATTGATAGCTTCACTTAGATTTAAAAAACAAGAACTTGCCCCTGAAATTAAGAGTGAACTTATTGAAAATGTAATTGGTTTATTAAAAGATAAGGATAAGGATATTAGCTGCGGGGCTACAATTCTTCTGACAGAAATTGGTGGCGAAACCGTGGTTGGACCATTAGTCGAAGCATTGGAGGATAAAAGAACAGTAGTTGTTTCTTATGTTATATCTGCACTTGGGAAATTGAAAGTTAAAGATGTAATACCACAATTAATAAAATTTTTAAAACATAAAAAACAACCAATTCGCTTATCAAGTGCAGTTGCACTAGGGGAAATTGGGGATATCGGTGTAATTCCACATTTAAAAAAAGCTTTAAATGACGAAGATGAAGAAGTTAGAGAGGCTATAAAAGAAGTTTTAAATAAAATAAAGTCCGAACCATTAGAAATACTAGAGATTCTAGAAAAAGACCCGTTAAAAATTCTTAAATTAAGACTAGCAAAAGGTGAGATTTCGTTAGAAGAATATGAAAAATTGAAAAAAGCCATAGAAGATTAGAGCAATCTTATTACTGAGTATTAGAAAATGAGATAACTTATTAGAATATTATGGTTCTCTAAGTTAATGCAAATAATAATTAATCAAGTAGTGATTCACGATGTGTCCCAGAATATTTGTAAAGGCTAAGATGATTAAAGAAGAAGAAGCTAGGCAAGTGAGGCAGAAATTACTCCAAGAAGTGAAAGAGCTCTTAATGAAAGTTATAAAAGGGATTAGTGAGGTTATTTCTGGCGATGAAGATACCTATTTAGATCAAATTATTTTGGATAATTTAACAAAAACAAAAAATCAAGTAGAAAACCTACATGAAGAGATTAACAAAATAACTGATACAACTCTGATAATGAGTGATTTTGACAAGGTAATGACCTTAATTCTTGAGCGAATCAAAGATCTGAGATCGATAGATCACTTGAAAGAGTCACTAATTATCCCAGAAACGAATGCAATAATTGCGTATTCGAATATTAGGTGGATAGCTGACGCGGAATCGATAATAAAGGAACCAGAAAAAGCTAGGGATGACAAAGCTACCTTTTCCAGCGAAAGAAAGCGTATTGCTCATGAATTTGAGATTCGTTTTCCTACATTTCTTGGTTGTTCTCTTGACTATGAGTATTCACCGATGGGCGTTACTATCTGGCTCACTTGTAGCTCGCCGAAACAAGAAGCCGATAAGGTCTACATAGCTTTCTGGTCAATTTTAGAGGAAATCCTGAAGTGGGAACTAAGAAAAATGTGGTTTTCTATGATCGCAATACCAGGTTTCTTTTCCCAAAGAATGGGAGAAAATTTTGGAGGAGTTGAAAGGGGAGTTCTTATTTTAAGAATAAGTGATTATGATGAAGATACCCATGGACCAATGCCCAAGTAGGAGTGATGACAGCGGTAAAAATTCATTTGTGTTTTAAATTCTAAGCATCTTTTTTATATCTGATTACCTTCCTAACCTTTTTTACCTTTCTCCTTAACCTCTTTTTTCTTTTTTCTTCTTCGATCCAACCTTCTGGTTTGAGATACTTTGTGTCCATTCCGTGACCGATTGAAATTATATGATCTTGCGTAACCTTCTCTAAATTCTTTGTTTTATGTGTTAAATTGAACAAAATGCCCGATGTCGCTTCATCGAATGACAAATCGAGTGCCGGGTCTTCGTAAAAAATGCGAAGTCCTTTTGGATATTCGAATTCTAATCTTTCCCACTCACCTGAGGTCGAATTATATTTGGGTGGAATACATTTCATTGTCTGTGCCGGTAGAGGAATGCCAATTTTTTTTAGCTGATAACTATAACTTAGCAATAAACGATGAAACTCTTCAGGAAAATGTTTATAGACATAATCCATTGTCCCTTTATCAACGTGCTGCAAGTATAACTGGTTCATGCTAAGCATCCGTGAGAGTGAGATGCACCATTGGTCTCTATCAAGCGCAAAAAACGTGTTGAGCATCGGAGGCCACGGCTCGTAGCCGAACATGAAATGAGGGAGATTATATAAACTTTTAGCATTAACACCATCGTATATTTGCCCCAAGGCATCCCAATTAGAGAATTTCGTTACGCCTCCCACCATCATATAGAAAACAGAGACTTGAAAAGAAGAAAGTGCATGCTCTGGACTTCTCTCATTCCGAATGTCCATCATTATATCACGTATTTTCGATGCCGCTATCGGAAGATCGTTGTATCTCTTAGGCATTTCCTTCATTTTATACCCTAATTTCATATGCCTTCTGTCAAGAGCTTCATCATCTGGAAAAACAAACCAGAAGTCCGTTGGATAACCATCCTCCATGTGTATATTATATGCGAATCGGCCCTCACGAGTTATATCATTTATCCCGCAGAAACTGATATCATGGCTAGGTCCATATATCATAACTGAGCTAGATGAGTGAAGGTCGGCTCTAATTGTGAGATTTGGGGGATATCCCCAATAAACCATAGTTTCAGACTTTCTCTTAATCTTTCCCTCGTCTAGAGCCCGATCTAGCGATAGACCATCTTCCATTCGCTTTCGAAATAAACGGACTAAATGTTCATCAAAACGTCCCGAGACCAAATACTCATATTCATCCCAATCATAAAATTGAAGATTCCAAAGCACTGTTGGAGCAAGTGGAACCCATTTCTTGGTATAAATGTGATCCGGAATTATTTTATAAGCTTCAGTATACGAACGTTTTGGTTTTAATTCAGAATCATCTAAAACCTCTAATACCACGACTCCATCTCCTTTTTTAGCGATATGAAGAGTTATTATATCTAATCTTCAATAATTAGGATATTTAATATTTTTGGAAATGATCAAATTATTGCTATTTCACAAAAATAATGAAGTTTTTTGATTTTATATTATATTAGATAAAAAAAAGAAATTATGGATCTATATCAATTGAAGGACCGTAAATCATAAATGAGCCGGATGAGTGAAGGTCGACTCCATCTCCATATTAAAGAAATTATACATCCTTCTTATATCTGATAACTTTCCTTATCTTTTTAACTTTTCGTCGTAACCGTCTTTTTCTTTTTTCTTCCTCAGCCCAACCTTCAGGTTTCAAGTACTTGGTATCGAACCCATGCCCAATACTTATTATATCATCATGGGTAACCTTCTCCCCTTTCCATTTATGCGTTATATTGAATAGAACCCCAGATACTGCTTCATCAAACGAAAGTCCGATATCTTCATAGAAAATTCTCGGGCCCTTGGGATATTTAAACTCAATTGATTGCCATTCACCTGTATTTGGGTCGTATTTTGGCACTTCACTCTTTAAAGTCTGGTCAGGTAGCGGAACACCCTCTACCTTTAATTGATAACAATAATTGCGAAGTTGACGTAAATATTCATCATAATAGTGTTTTTTGCCATATTCCATTAGTGTCTTGTCAATGTGCTGCATGCACAACTGATTCATAGACAACATTCTCGATAAAGATATGCCCCACTGGTCTCTCGTAAGAGCAAAGAAGGTGTTGAGCATTGGGGGCCATGGTTCATATAAAAACAAGGAGTGGGGCAATTGATACATATTTCTAGCGTTAACACCATCATAAATTTGGGTTATTGCATCATAGTTAGAAAATTTTGTTACCCCTCCGATCATAATAAAAAATAATGCAACTTGGTAGCTACTTGTCGCCCACTGAGGATTTCGCTCGTTACGAATATCCATCATGATGTCTCTGACTCTGCTGGCGGCGATAGCGAGATCATCAAACTTTTGGGGCATTTCTTTCAATTTATAACCTAGTTTCATATGTCTTTTTTCAAGAGTTTCGTCATCAGGCAACATAAACCAAAAATCAGTAGGAAAGCCATCTTCCATATGAAGGTTAAAACCGAAACGGACTTCTCTAGTAATATCATTTACTCCGAGGAAAGAAATATCGTGAGACGGACCATAAATCATTACCGAACTTGAGGAATGGAGGTCTGCTCGTATCGTTAAGTTGGGAGGGTAACCCCAGTAAACCATAGTTTCGGACTTACGCTTGATCTCTCCCATATTCAAGGCCTCATCAAGCTCAAGCCCCGCCTCCATTCTGTTTTTAAAAAGTTCAGCCTCGCTTGCGTCCATTCGTTCAGTTACTAAAAATTGGTAATCCTTCCAGTCATAAAACTGCAAATTGATAAGCACAGTAGGTGAGAGTGGAGCCCACCTTTTAGAATAAACACTGTCGGGAATTTGTTTATAAGCTTCGGTATATGATCGTTTCGGTTTTAGTTCAGAATCATCCAAGGCTTCAATTATCATCTCTATATCACCTCATTTTTCGGAAAAACTGCTGATTTAAATAAAAAGACTAAATTAAAATACTTTTTATTATATATTAATTTCCACTATTAATTTCCAATTAAAATTAAAAATATCTTTCTGAATTACTAAGTAATATTACAATCCTATTGAGTTAAATAATAATATTTTAAATTTAGGTGTTAGGAAAATGCAAATAGAAGCTTTAGATGATTCAGAATTGAAACCAAAGAGGACAATTACTGAAGCATATAAAATTATTCCCGATAATGTTTATACAAAGAAATGGGTTCCACTTGCACCATTAACGCTTTATGATCTCCAGTTTAACGACTGGAGGGAATATAGGACGTTGGTGGCTGAACGCTTTGATGAGAGTGAAGCCCGCATTTTCCAGAAAAGAATGGAGGACGGATTCGATCTAGAGAAAGCATTGCAGGAAGGGCAGATCAAGCGAAAATCCGAGACAATGGTATATTGGGGCTATCCTCCTAATTTAACGATTAGAGCAGATCTCCACTCTTCAAGTTCGGTTATGATTTATGGTCCATCTCACGATATTTCCTTCCTCGGGGTAAACGATGTTACCAGAGAGATTCGTTCTGGTTTCAACATCCATATGGAAGAAGGATACCCAGTAGACTACTGGTTTATGTTCCCAAACGATGAATACCTTGATAGGAGACATATGAAGTTGGGTTATAAATTAAAGGAAATTCCCAAAAGGATTGATGATCTATCCATTGCTGCATCGCGTGTTCGGGATATAATGTTAGACTTACGTAATGAACGTAATCCGCAATGGGCGAACAGCAGTTATCAAGTTTCACTATTTTTCCTAATGGTAGGCGGAGCCAAAGGCTTTTCGAATTATGACGCCATTGGTCAAACATATGATGGGGTAAATGCTCAAAATAAATATGGACTGCCTCACTCCTTATTCCTTTACGAGCCCTGGCCTCCGATGTTGAACACTATGTTTGCTTTGACACGATCCCAGTGGTGTCAGAGTATATCTAGGATGCTCAGTATGAATCAGCTTTACATGCAGCACCTCGACAAGACGCTCATCGATTATGGTAAAAAGCATTATCCCGACGAGTATTATCGCAGCTTACGCAATATGAGTTACCGTCTAAAGGTATTAGGGGTGCCATTACCTTGGCAAACGATGGAATGTATTCCTCCAGAATATGATCCGGTTAGAGGGGAGTGGAAGACTATTGAGTGGAAATATCCAAAGGGTCCACGAGTTTTTTATGAAGATTTAGACCTTTCGTTCGATGAGGCGATCTCCGGGATTCTTTTTAACATTACGCACAGGAGTAAGGTAGAGAAGGTCACTCGGGACCATATAATTAGCTTGGGGCACGGTCTGGACACCAAGTATCTCAAACCTGAGGGTTGGGCTGAAGAAGAAAAAAGAAAGAGAAGGCTACGGAGAAAAGTAAAGAAAATTAGGAAAGTCATTAAATTCAAAAAGGATGATTAAACTATTTTTTAAATAAAAAAAGTTGGATCTGACCTCTTCCTAGTGGATTAGGTTCTTTCCACATTTCAGATCGTTCGTGATATTCAATGGAGAACTTATATTACATTCCAGAGTGGGCTAAAAGAGGAATATTTTATCATATATACCCATTAGGTTTTTTTGGAGCTCCCAAATATAATAAGGATGAAAATTCGACTGTTAATCGGCTTGCAGAACTACGTAATTATTATGATCATTTTAAAAAATTAGGAATTACTGTAATTCAGTTTGGACCCTTATTTGAATCCGTATCTCACGGTTACGACACAATTGATTATATGAAAATTGACCATAGATTAGGAACAAATGAATTATTTAAAGAAATTGTAACAGAACTCCATGATATGGGAATAAAAGTAATAATTGACGGAGTTTTTAATCATGTTAGTAGAGAATTTGACTCATTTAAGGACATCCAACAATATAAACAAAACTCCTGGCGGAAACACTGGCATTATATTGATTTCTCGAAAAATAGTCCTTTTAATGACGGCTTTGATTATAAAACTTGGGAAGGGCATTATAAACTAGTAAAATTAAATCTTTCAGAAAATGATGTGAAAAATTACATTTTCTCAGTAGCATCATATTGGCTAAAAGAAATAGATGTTGACGGCTGGAGATTGGATGTGGCTTATGAGATACATCCTGAATTTTGGGGAGAATTCCGACAGGTTTGTAAAAATGCAAAATCGGATTGTTTTTTAGTAGGTGAAATGATTCATGGACCTTATTCAAAATGGGTTGGTCCAGAACTTCTAGACGTCGGCACTGGATACCAAGTTTATAAATCAATTTGGAGTGCATTTAATTCAAATAATATGCATGAACTTAAAGCAGTATTAGAAAGATCATTTCATCCAGAATGGGGGTTGAATAAGAATATTGCACTATTAAATTTTCTGGGAAATCATGATACAACTCGAATTCGTTCAATTCTAAATGATGAACGTTACTTATACCCTGCATTTATTTTCCTTTTTACTAGTAATGGAATTCCTAAAATTTATTATGGGGATGAGATTGGAATGTATGGAGTAAAAACCCAACACTCAGATGATGATGTTCGAAAACTCATCCCTAAAAAAATCGAATCTTGGCCAAAACATGGGCAAAACATCTTTGAACACGTTCAAAAATTAATAAAAATCAGAAATAATAATCATGCACTAATTTATGGTGACTTAATTCCCGTTTATGCAGAAAATAATCTACTCGTCTTTTTAAGAAAATCATCAGTTCAAACGATATTGGTAATCATAAATAATCAATTTCAGCAAGCACACAAAAAAATCCCGCTATGGAATCAGAATCTTGACGGTGCAAAATTCGTTGAACTTTTAGAACAGGGGGGGTCGACCGAGTTTTATATCCATAATAATCATTTAAATGCCGAAATTTATCCGTGTTGGGGAAGAATACTATTGAGAATCAATTAATTAGACCTAATAAAAAAAATCATACATTTATTTTAATTTTTTAAAAAAAGTCAATAAAAATTTTAGGAGAGTTATTCCTCCATCTATATTTAATAAATAGCCATATAGATAAGGGGATACATTAAATATTGAAGGTTTGATAATATCTTATAGGTGGAAATTTTTGACTTCAAAAATAAGAGAAATGAGTATAGAAGAGTTTAACACATTAATTACAAATTCGATCGAAAAATTGATTAAGGACATATTAAATAAAAGAATCCATCCTTTAGAAGAAAAAATAGAATATATTAGTAAAAAATTGGAAGATTTAGAACTACTTTTTATTCAAGAAGAAGAATTAGAAGAATCGGAATTGAAAGAATTAAAAATATTATCAAGTGAAACTAGTAAAAACGGAATTCCATGGAAAAAACTCAAGGCTGAATTGAATTTATGACATATGAAGTAATCATACACCAAAAAGTAGCCAAACAGATAAAAGATCTACCAGAATCACATCAACAAGAAGTTGCAAGGTTATTAAATATATTAGAATACATTGCGATTCCGTTTACTGAATTTGATATTAAGAAAATTAAAGGTAAGGCATACACTTATAGAGTTCGTTTTGGTGATTATCGACTTATTTATGAATTAAATAAAAAAGAAAACAAAATTCAAATTTTAAAACTTAAGCCAAGAAAAAAAGCTTATAAATGAAATAATGGATGTTATCAACAATTAATAGGTCAAGAATTTCCATTTTCTTCAAATATTTTAGGAATTAATCATATTCCGGAATGAACGCAAAATAATCCATTATCAAATCAGAGGCGGTTTTAAAATTATCTAAATTACTGGGATCTGAAAAAAATGGCGAAAATTTCTTGAAGAATTGGTCAGCAAACGTATCCAGTGCTTGGCGGAGGGAACGGGAAGTTTTGGTAGTAACCAATACACAAGCCACTGTAAATTCTTCACTTTTTCGCATAATAAGAACAGCTTGATCTAAATGTATTTCACGAACGTTTCCTCTCTTTACTGATTCGTTTAATATCATACTTATACCAGATAACATTCCTGAAAAGAGAACTTCACTTATTAAATCTTCTCTTTCACTCCAACTATGTGTAAATAATGCAATCCCACTACGAGTTTCAAAGATCGTTAATCTTAGGGCTTTGAACGGAAGGATGAAAGCCAGTTGTGGGTGTTTTGCGAATAAAAATGCAATAGGTAGTGTACCTAATCCTACAATAAGAAAAGTAATCTCAGGAATTAATATGCTACTAATGAAAAATATGAAACAACTTAGTAATTGGGAGAAAAAAACAATGGAAGCATAAATTTTTAAATTTTTAGGAGCGTACCAAAAGATTTTTGCTAAGTAAAAGACCCAAGCGTACTCTATTAGAAACATCAGGATGGCATATGCCAAAGAATCGGCCTCATTAGCATAGAAATAAAGCATTCCATTAGGTAACTTAAGATAAAATACTGACCCTGGAGTTAAATGAATTATAAGATATGCCATCGATGCAGCAGTGATTATAACAAGTTTAGTCGGATCAACCGATTCACGTGAGATTGAGTCAACGAATAATATTAGAGAAAAAGTTAAGGGAACCATCAAAACTCCTGCTAACTGCACGAGGGGGACCGATGCAAGAAAGATTGACAGTAACGAAATTACTATGAATAATGTCCAAAAAAACCAGGCCAATGTTAAAAGGAGGATGAACCTTTCTTTTGTTTTTAAAAATTGGTAAAAGCATAATAAACATGAAACTATTATAGGAACTACTGTAATGATTCCATTAATTATAAACCCAATAACCATCTTTAACATCAATTTATAATATTAATTTCCCAATCCTTCAAGAAAACAACTTTCATTAGAAGGTATAAAATATACATCTAATAAGAATAAGCATTTTATAAAGGTAATTCGCTATAATTAAAGCATAATTTTTACTATCCATTAAACTTATACTAATAAATCTGGGATGATTGAAATAAGTATAGAGCCGGATTCTGAAGATGCGGTGATAGAATCAGGTAAAAATAATGTTAAAAAATCATCTAAGAAAGAACGTCAGAAAATTCTTAAGGAAAGGAGGGCTAAAAAAGGTTTTCTAACCCTACCAACCAAAATGACTGCTTATCTTTGGTTCGTACTTATATTCGCCAATATTGTCTCGTTTTTCGACGGTTGGGCCACAATCGCGATTATGTTAGCGATGGCTGGTTGGGGGCAAACTAATTTTCTTCGAACTTTTCAGCAAATCGGTAATCCAGACCTTTTCACGTATTTTGGTCTTTCAAACCAACCCGTTGTTATGGGTATAATTTTGAGTATTGCGGGAACTGGAGTTGTTGCCGCAGTTTCTTTTAAATTTTTAGTTGACAAATTTGGCCGTAGACCGTTAACTCTGTATACTGCCGTTGCATTTATTATATGCGCAGTTTTAACTTCATTTTCCCCTCCTGGTCCCGAGGGCTTGCTTTATTTTTTAATTTTACGAATTTTATCAAATTATTTCCTCTCTGGAGATGTTGTAGTAATAATTATTGCGGAAGAGGCCCCAGACCATTTAAGGGCTAGATTAATGGGTCTTGTAATAGGCATGAGTTCAATAGGATGATTTGCGTGTGGAATAATTCAAACATTAAAAGTAAGAGTTCCCATTTCCAATCCTTGGAGATTTAATTTTAATTGGTTAGGTCCTATGACAGTATGGCAAAGTCTTTATTTTATCAACATTGTAGGATTCATATTAATAATTCCACTGTTCTTCTTTTTAAAAGAGACAAAACGTTTTAGAGAAATGAAAAAGTATGAAGATTGGCGAAAGAAAAAAGGTTTAAAACCAAAAACTGGATGGTTCGTACCATTACAGAAGAAATATTTGCGTCCAATGGCATTGGGGTGTATTGCGGGATTTTTATTTCAGGTAATATATGCTGCTCAAGTTCAATTTTTTGGACTTTATTTAACCAAAGAAATGAAAATGTCTCAGGAATTACTTGGTATAGTTACGCTTCCAATTTTATTATCCGCAGCTCTTGGAATTATGTTAGTTGGATCCTTTATGGATCGGTGGGGTAGAATACCTACAATTCGTGTTGCTGCCTATATTACTCTCCTTGGAGGTACTTTAATATCAGTTCCCGCCGTGTTTGTTGTCGGAGATATACCAAACCCCGTTTTGCAAGCGATTGTTGTAATAGGTGATATGTTAGGTATCTTCGGTCTTGTAATAACAGTTGCTGGTGTAATGATACTTCCAGTGGAGATGTTTCCAACTCATATTCGAAGCACTGCTATGGGCTGGATCTCTGCGGTGACCAGAGGTGCTATGATACTTACCCCCTTTTTGATGATGTATGGGGCAGAAGAAGTGGGTGGCCTAGGACTCACATACCAATTTATGTTTATTTTTATGGACATGATCTTTATTACTGCCGTATATGTGATATATATGTTAGCTCCCGAGAGTAAGGGTAGATCATTAGAGGAAATTGTAGGAACTGAAGTTTACGCTGAAAGGGATAAAATCCACAAGGAAGTTAAAAGGGAATCTTACTTTTTATATTTAGTTTATATCACTTCATTTATTTGTTTATCCTTTTTATATGTCCAGACAACTGATGCAACTCTTGTTAATATGTTGATTATGCTTGGTTTTTATACTACATTATCACTCTTTGGTTTCATTATGGTACACTATGTTAGAAAAAAATACATGTGATCAAGTATAAATAATAGGATAAAGAAAATTATTTATCACTTATCTTTTTAGGAGTTTTAGGATAATGGAAAATGCTAAAAACCCATCTTCCAAGGATGATGCAAAAATAGTAAAAAATGAGCTTTCTGAAAAATTATCGAGGAAAGAACGTCGAAAAATCCGTGAACAAAGAAAAGCTGATTCAGGTTTTCCTACTAAGATGACGCGATACCTTTGGTTTCTTCTTATCTTCTCCAATATTGTGTCATTTTTCGATGGATGGGGCACAACTGCGATTATGTTAGCCATGTCGGGTTGGGGAAGTCCACTTAATCTTCAAAATGCTTTTCGCCAATTTCTTACAGGGGATTTTGATCTTTTCACATATTTTAATATTTCAAACCAACCCGTTGTAATGGGTATAATTTTGAGTATCGCCGGAATTGGAGTAGTAGCAGCAGTTTCTTTTAAATTTTTGGTTGATAAATTTGGACGTCGACCTCTAACTCTAATCACTGCTGTTCTCTTTATGACATTCGCTTTCCTAACTGCATTTTCTCCCCCTGGGTCTCCAGGTTTAATTTATTTTCTTATCGTGAGAATGGTTGCAAATTATTTTCTTTCTGCAGATGTTGTCGTAATTATAATGGCTGAAGAGTCCCCAGATCATCTTAGAGGAAGATTAACAGGTGTTGTAATGGCACTAAGTAATTTAGGGGGATTTGCGTGTGGAATAATGCAGCTATTTGGGATAAGAGTTCGCATTTTTGGAGCTTATTTGACCGTCTGGCAGAGCTTATACTTCATGAATATAATAGGCTTCATATTAATAATTCCTCTATTCTTCTTCTTAAAAGAAACTAAGCGGTTCGAAGCCATGCAAAAATATGAAAATTGGCGGAAGAAAAAAGGTCTAAAGACAAAAACTGGATGGAGCGTTCCTTTACAAAGTAAATATCTTCGTCCAATGGCATTAGGTATGATTGCGGGATTTTTAGTTATGGTAATCACTTATGCTCAAGTAACATTTTTTGGATATTATCTAGCCAAACAAATGAAAATGTCTCCACAATTAATAGGCTTAGTTACACTTCCAATCATGGTATCGGCGGGAACTGGTACACTTACTGCTGGACCTTTAATGGATCGCTTCGGTAGGTTACCAACTATTAAATTTTTCTCGATTATCACCCTCATTGGAGGGACCCTAATTTCAGTTCCTGGGGTGTTTGTCATCGGAGATATACCAAACCCACTTCTACAGGCTATTGTCGTATTAGGCGATTGTTTGGGTGCATT
>JABXJV010000170.1 GCA_013375355.1 Candidatus Helarchaeota archaeon | reverse complement strand
TGATTATGAAGAGACCGTTACTGTATGGGAACCAAGGGAGAGAGCATTAATGATTCTGGCAGCTGATTTATGTCATCATTGTGGCAGATGTGTGTTGGAGGGTCGGAAAGGAGATCTGTGTCCTGAGAAACTGGAGCCAGAAAAAATTGTATATGGACCACAAGGCTGGGGACCTGCAAGAAATATTGTGGCATTTACGGGAGGAGATGTTACTTGTCAAGCAGATTTTTATGTGGAAGTCTCTGAAAAAATAAAAGATCAATGTAAAAAGATGTGGGTCCTAATAGAAACAAATGGATTTGGATTAACTCCTCAAAATCTAGATAGATTTCAAAGTGCAGGAGTTGATTCATATTGGCTAGATATAAAAGCTTATGATCCCAAAATTTACAAAAAATTATGTGGAACATCAAATGAGACAGTATTAGCAGCACCCGCTGGAATTGTTGATAGAGGTTTTGCATTGGAAGTTTTAAGCCTATATATTCCAAATTGGGTGGAGGTCGAAGAATTAGAGAAAATAGCAAAATTAGTTGCAGAAGTTGATAAAAATATTCCATTTACTATTTTAGCTTTCTTTCCAATGTATAAAATGAAAGATGAACGCTCTCCAAATCTTATGGAGATGCTAAAAGCTTATTCAACTGTAAAAGCAACCGGATTAAAAACTATCAAACTTGGAAATATGGGACAATTTGTTAAGACAAATCAAGATTTGAATATATTATTATCTGTAGTTGGTAAGGAAGGTATTGGATAAATTCCAAAGATCCTTAATTCAAAAAAATCATTCATTTTTTTCAACAATTATCTCTTGCCCGCCACTTACAGCATCCAGAACTGTTGCATCATCTAATACTTTACCAAAAACGTTAACAGGACTTGCTGCAACCGGTTTATCTCCGCTACTTGCAGGAGTTTTTCCCCAAAATACACACATACAATTTCCTACATCCCAATAACCAATTTCACCAACTTCCATATTAGCTCTTGCATCTGGTTCTAATGATAATTTCGGAGAAAGGGGAATATCATAGTAGATTTCTTGGCCCCAAGTATTAATAGAACTTGTGAATGGTAGAATTTCCCATACTTTTTTTGCAGTTTCTGTATCATATAATTCAGCATTTAATTCAATTTTAGCCGATTTTATTATAATTTTGATCTTTTTAGTCATTTTTATCATCTCAATAATTTATTAATAATATCAAAATGATTTTATATTCTTTTTTAAGCTTCACGATATATAATGCTTTTTTTTACCATGTGATGAGGATTGTAGGAACTTTTTGCTTGCCTAAGACCAGGGTCCCCTAAATCCTGTTCTCTATTGACGAACTTTACATCTTCACAACATTTTTTTAAGAAAAAATTGTTTATTGCTTGATAAGACCCTTTGTATTCGGCGAGAGCTTTTTCAATATGAATAACGGCAGTATCAGGATTGAGCTTTTCCCCCATCGTATAAGCTATGGCTTTTTCATCTATGTAAAGTATTCCAGCCTTGAATATTAATTCATCATAATATTTTCTTGCTGTTTTGATTGCCTTGTCTTCTTCCTCCAAATCAGGATGTTTCATGCATTCATTAATGTCGCACCATTTAATTTGCACTTGCTTGCAATCATCAATTCTATCTTTGGAACACAATTCAAACTTGTAATTGTTGTTCGCCAGAAATAATTTCAGCCACTTTCGTTTCTGATATAATTTCCTACCAGATAGAGAAATCAATTTCTCCCTTTCGTAAACGTAATCCCAGTTATCCCTATCTTCGACCCATTTGATGTTTAGTGCACTGACTTTCTCATCACCTTCAAGTTCCTCAATGATTATTTCTGGAATCCTATGGAATTCGATATTTTTAATGGAATCAAATAGACTGATGATAGTCTGAGTTGGATGTGGCCCAACTGGTAGCAGAAAAAATAACGTTTCCTGATTCTTTGAAATTGATTTTTTATGTTTTTTTAAATAATCTTTCGAGAAAATTAGTAAATGATCATTTAACTCCATGAAAAAATAATCGTAATAATTTCTCCATATAAATAAGTTCGTGAATGTTAATTCCGATATTTCTGGTGGGAATTCTTGAAAATATTTGTCAAAAAGGGATTTATCCGGGATTTCAATTGGTTTTGCTGACTCGAGGTCCATGATAAAATTAGACATCATGGATTTTTAAGATTAATGAGTCAAAATAATTGAAATCATTTTAATTTTTGATCAATTTTATAATTAACAACAATTTACTTTGTTATACCATCATACGATTTTTAGCAAGGGATTATAATGAGATATATTGAATTAGGCAAAACAGGTGAGAAAATTCCGATTTTAGGACAAGGTACTTGGAAACTTGAATCGGGAAGGGAAAAAGAATATTATGATCAATGGAAAAAAGCATTAAAGAAAGGCATAGAACTTGATTTAACTCTAATTGATACTGCAGAGATTTATGGTGATGGAAAGTCGGAAGAAGTTGTTGGAGAGGTTATAAAAGAAACTGAGGAGGATCTTTTTATTGCCAGTAAGGTCTGGTCCTCTAATCTGAGATATAATGACGTAATAAAAGCGGCTACTCATTCTTTAAAACGTTTGGGTATTAAACAAATAGATTTATACCAAATTCACTGGCCGAATCACAGTATTCCTCTTAAAGGAACAATGGAGGCAATGGAATATTTGGTTCAGCAAGGAAAGATTAGATATATTGGAGTGAGTAATTTTTCTGCAGATCTTGTTACTGAGGCACGGTCCTATCTAAAAAAAGAAGAGATTGCATCAAACCAGGTTGAATATTCTGTTATAAAGCGAGAGCCTGAAAAAAAAGTTCTCCCTCAGTGTATAAAAGAAGGGATAACTTTAATGGCCTACAGTCCATTAGCAAGCAATGGACTTAGAAATATTCCCAATAAATTGAATAAAAAACTCATATCGATAGCAGATAAATATAAAGCATCAATTCAACAAGTAGCATTAAATTGGTTAATTTCTAAACGAAATGTAATGACGATTCCTAAAGCAATGACTATTAAGCATGTTATTGATAATGCGAAATCTGTTGATTTAAAAATAGAAAATGATGATTTATTAACTATTTAATTAAATTTAAAACTCTTTCTTAAGATTTATAATATCAAAAGAATTAATAAATATATCCTTGACCTCCACTTGCCAAACATATTGCAACACCTTCTATACCCTATAATAAAGTTCCATTTGAATGGATTCTTTGTGCATAGATATCTTAATCCCCTGTAATATCAATATTTCTCAAAGTATGCCTAGTTAAAATAGCACCAGTAGCTTTGCAACACTTTTACAATATTTAAGGTATATTTCACCATCATAAAATATAAAAAATAGGAACACAGAATAAAACAATAGGAAGGAAGAATTATTATCTTAACCTTCAACTTTCTTAAAATCTGGGATATACAAGAATGACAAGATATAAATTTAAAATAGTTATTGTAGGAGATTACGGAGTAGGAAAAACATCATTAATAAATCAGTATGTTACCCAAAAATTTAAAGAAAGTTATATTCCCACTTTGGGAGTACAATTCACCAAAAAAATTTTAAAAAAAAGCGATAATGATGTTGAATTAGTCATTTGGGATATAGCTGGTCAAGATAGCTTTTCAAAAATTAGACAGAGATTTTACGACCATACTCAAGGATTCATCATTGTATATGACCTAACAAGAAAATCCTCTTTGGAAAATATCAAAAATTGGTATGACGATGTCATGGCGCACACTGGGAAATTACCTTGTCTTTTACTTGGCAATAAATCTGACTTAACAGAAAATAGAGTTATTAATGAGGAAGACGTTACGGAAATTATTGAAAAACATGAAATGAATTTTAATAATCTATTTGAAACCTCAGCAAAAACTGGAGAAAACGTGGAAGAAATCTTTGAATTATTAGCTGGACACATTTTAAAAAAAATAATTCAGTCTTCCAGAGGTGAATGAAATAAATAAACCATATTTTTTGAGCATAATAAACCCTTCAGGAATATGTTTATTCTTATACAGCTTTAAAGAAGAATTTGACGTAACAGAATTTCAACTTTTTAGTGGTTTTATAACAGCAATTATTAAATTCTCAGAAGAATTAACTGAAAAAATTGGGTATCGCAAGGAAGATGGACGAGTTCCTTCCATTCCTCTTAATTTAAATTTTGAAATTCTGATTTCATATAACGGACCCCTAATTGGCTGTCTTGTGGCTGAAAGAAAGGATTATGATGAAGATATGAAAATTTTTCTTAATGAAGTGCTAAATGAATTTCTAGAAATTAATGGTGAAATTCTTAAAGATTTTAATGGTGATATTGGCATATTTGATAAGTTTAAAGATGAAATCGAAAGAATTTTCAGAAAAACAAGCATTTTCTCGTATCAAATCCCAAAAATGAGAAGCGATCAAAACAAGAGGATATCGCTGAAAGAAGATTTTTTAGAAGTAATTAATTTAATAGATAGTAAAAAAGACATAAAACAGATTTCTCAAATTTTAAAAAAGGGAGTAGAAAAAATAAAAGACATGATTTCACGATTATTATGGCTTGAACTGATAAATTTAAGTGATAAAGTTCACGATGATGATGTTCTTGAACCAAGAAAAGACTTATTTCAATTAATAAGAAGCAGAGAAATTGATCCAGAAAAGGAAAAAGAAAAATATTTAGAGGAAAAAGCAACCGAATTCGAATTATTAAATGCCATTGATGGATTTAAAACTGTTCATGATCTTGATGATGACTTTCCTAACTTAACTTCTGATGAGATAAAACGAATTTTATCTTATTATCTTTCTCAAGGATCTTTTCTCGAGAAAATTGAGCTGTACCCGCAATTATTAAATATTGATGACAAACTTATTGAGGATTTACCTGACGAAAGCCTTGCACTATGTTATTCATTGGAAAATATTTGTGAAGGAGACCTATCATTAGCAGAAATTTCGGAAAGAATCGGCAAGCCAATAAAAGAAATAAAAATAATGTTAAATTTTATGGGAGATCACGTAACATATACTAAAAGACCTGTTAAATAATATTAAATAATATTGAGAAATCATCCATTTTATTTTTTAGAATTCTATACCTAATTTTTTATAAAATCCTCTTTATCTAGAATTTTGTGGAATTTTAGGCATTGTAAATAGTAATACAATAGATATATTATTAAGATAAGGTAAATTCAATTTGACATAAATTTACACAAAAAAATATAGTTGTCGACGAATTTAAGCGATTGAATAATATTTCATGACACTGTTATAATATAAACTTTTATGTATTGAAATAAACTAGTTGAAAATTTTGTTTGAATAAATTATTTTTTTAAATATCTATGTTAATTAATAAAAAGAGAAAGGTTATTAATAAAGTGAATAAAAAAATTAATTGTAATGACATATTAAGGTTCGGCCAAATCAATTATAAGATTGATTGAATTTTTTTTTTCACCCCTAATAAATAAAATAATTTTTAAAGTATGAAACATAGCTTAAATATTTGTAAGATTTATTAATTTAATATGACCCATTCCATTTTTTATTTATATGTTACTCCGTGGGAAGCCAGCGCACGCGTTTACCTAAAATTGTCAAAAATGGGTACCTTAATTCTTAGATATATACATGTTTATGTTGAAAAGATTCAAAAAAGAGAAGTATTTGGGATTTTGGTAATAATTCTACAATTATATTAGGAGTTTAATGAAATAATTATAAATTAGAATATAAATATATAAAAAACAAGATAAAGAATAATTAACTTGTATATAATAATATTATAACAGCAAAAAAAATTAGAAAAATTAATATTCTAAATACGAACAACCATAATTTTAACCAATTTTTGTGGATCCACAACATAATTATATGGTAACATTTGTTAATAAGATTAATAAATGTTAATGTTGTAATTTTATGTACGAGTTTTATGATTATAAAAACGTTTCGTACAACTCGCGCACGCATACAATTCCTTTATATAGTTTATTCTAATGGAAAAAAAGGTGAGTCAAATGCCTACTAAATTAATAGGTCTCAGGATTTCCGAAGATATTTTTAAAGAATTAGAGAAAATAGCAATAAGTCAAAATATAACAACTAATCAAATAGCTAAAAAAGCAGTTTATGAATGGTTGGATATAATTATTAATTCGCGCAATCAAAATATGATCATTATTGAGAAAGCTCTACTTAATAAAGTCTTAGAAGATATAGAAGAAGATCTTTTAGAAGAAATTGCTATAGATTCAGCAAAAAAATTCCTTGATTTTGCTCATTTACAACTCGATTTATTGAAAGAAGACTTCAAAATTGAAGAATTTCTTCAATTTTTAATTAAAAAGCTTGGAAAAAACGGTTTAATGTGGCTAGACAGCCTCAATTATGAAATAAAAAGAGAGGATCATATAAGTATTAAAGGAACACATAGTTTCAATCTTAATTACTCAAAATTGCTTATGTCGGTAATTAGTTACTTGATGGAGGAATTATTTAATTATATAATTATTGGAGACTGGGGACATGTTTCGGAGAGCACTATTGGATTAGAATTTTTAGAGTTCTGGTCAAATTTAGATGAATTTCCTAAATTACTCGTCCAATATCCTAAATTATTATTAAGATATTCAGATAAAGAGATGAATAAAGAGGAATTTAAGATATTCTTAGATAAATTAAAGCAAAACCAAGATGAAATACCAGAAAAAATTATGGATCAAATGTTATCTAACCTCGCTGAACATTTTAAATCAGCTGCTGAGTATTTGAAAGAGGTTAAAAAGGCTAGAGAGGAGAAGATAAAAGAAGAGAAAGTAAAAAAAGAGAAACCTAAAGAAGAAGAGGACATAGAAGAAAAGATTAGCAAATTAGAAAAAGAAGATTTCAAAGAAATAGTTAAAGAAGCGGCGAAAGAAGTAATTAAGGACGTAGAAAAAGAATAATAACTGCTTAAAATGTAAATATTTTTTAATTTAGTAAAAATTAAAGAACTTGATTTTTTTGACAGATGATTGGCTAGATCGTATCGAAAAAAATGAGAGAAGAGTTGTAGATAAAGAAAATGGATATTATATTTTTGAAAAATGTTATACTCCTATTAATGATGATTTTTTGAAAGAAAAGGGGATAGATGTATGTGCCCTTACAGAAATTAGAAATGGAAAAATAGAAAAAAATCTGGTTCTATTGAGAAAAGGAAAAAAATTTTCGTTTTTTAACTGTACTCATTTTGCAATAGGTGAATTTGAATTTAATGAACATTATGAGCCCGATTTTAAAGAAATCCCCCATGAAAATCGTCCTGATTTACGTAATTTATTGGCTCCAGGAGAATATTTTATTGCTTCAAAGTCTTTTGTTGAATCTTTAATTCAAAAAGGTATTCAAAAATGCTTGATTGAATCGATAAAACGTATGATTGAAACTGGAGTAGATCCCATTGATTTTAGTCTGAAGCTTAGAAAAAAGATATTAAAAGCTTTGGTAGAAATTGCTCCTGAAGACACTAAAGAGTTGATATTCTTCATATTAGATTACTTTTCAGCTGGAGATAGAAAAAGATATGAAATTTTAAGCCAAGAATTTAAAGAAATTATATGTAATCATTTTATTGAGGAGGATTTTCAAAGATTAAATGATTGGGTTATAAAAAGAAGCAAGATTATTTCGTAATCCATTTTATTATTAATGAAATCAAATTAATTTTAAATATAATAATTCACTTGTTTAAATATGAAATTAATAAGATTAAGGTCAGTAGCTAACAATGCATTAAGACCCTCAATGTGGAACCCAGAAGCATTTGGTTACTACCCATTTGAACATTTTAGACCGAGAAGAAAGATTATTGTCGACTTAATTAGTGGTACTTTAACCCCTGATATGGAAGGGGATGATGTAGAAAGATATTATAAATTAATGTCCAAGTGGTTTCATGAGGTATTAAAAAAGGAGGGTATTCCCATTGATGTCATCGAAAGTGCTACAATTACAATAACTCCCGAAAAAAGAACATGTGTTATTATAGCACAAGGAAGGACCTTTTCTGCTGAGCGTGTTTTTTCGTAAAAATATTGTTTAATAAAGAGAAACTGTCAATTCCTAAAAAAGTAAATTAGTAAAAATTTTTTTCTCATACTATTTAAACATCTTATTTGAAAAGAATAATTGATTATTATGGAATTGATTTCTTTAGATGGAGAATGGACGTTAACACACGAAGAAAGAACTATAAATATACCTATAGAAGTTCCAGGGTCTGTATTTGAAGCTTTATTAGAAAATCAAAAAATTCAGGACCCTTTTTATGGCAAAAATGAAACCGAAGTGGCTTGGGTTTATAATTCTGATTGGAAATTTGAAAGAGAATTTGAAGTAAAAGCCGATTTTTTAGAATATAAAAAAGTTATACTCAGATTTAAGGGAATTGATACCATTGCAGAAGTTTATTTAAATGATGAGTTGCTTGCACATACCAAAAATATGTTTATACAATATGATTTTGATGTAAAAACTAAATTGAAGAAGGGAATGAATAAATTAAAAGTAACAATTAGAAGTCCAACAAATTATGCTTTAGAAGAAATTAAAAAGCAAAAATTCAAATTAAGAACATCAGATTCACTCCCAGGTATTCCTTATTTAAGAAAAGCTCAATTCTCTTTTGGTTGGGATTGGGGTCCAAAATTACCGGATATAGGAATATGGAAATCAGTAGAATTAGTTGGATATAATGATTTAATAATTGATTCTATCTATCCAATTCAGAAATTCCAATATAATATTGATCCCTCAGCAATTAAAGATTCTGAAGATATTTCAAAAATAAAGATTGAATCGATCAATCTCAAAATAAATATCAACTTAATTTCGGATTTAGAAGATATTGTTTCACTAGGATATAAACTTAAAGCGGAATTAATCGGTCCAGATGGAAAACAACAGTCGAAAGATTCACAACTTAAGAATAAAGAACAAACTATTGAAATGCAGATTAAAGATCCTCAATTATGGTGGACTCATGATCTTGGCACCCCTAACCTTTATGAATTAAAGATTTCTATTTTAAATAAAGGTATAATTGACTCGAAGAGTTTAAAAATTGGATTTCGAGAAATCAAACTCATAAGAAAGCAGGATAAATGGGGCGAAACTTTCTATTTTTCATTAAATGGTGTTCCAGTTTTTGCAAAAGGTGCAAATTGGATTCCAATAGATAGTTTCATAACCCGAGGGAAAAAATTGGACCTTTATGAAATGAATATCAAATATGCTAAAGAAGCTAATATGAACATGATCCGTGTTTGGGGCGGCGGTGTCTATGAGGATGATCTCTTTTATGACATATGTGATAATTTAGGTTTCTTAGTTTGGCAGGATTTTCCGTTTGCTTGTGCTATTTACCCACCAACTGAGGAATTTAATGATAATGTTAAGCTTGAGGCAATCCAAAATATTAAAAGGTTACGGCATCACCCTAGTTTAGCTCTATGGTGCGGTAATAATGAAAATGAGCAATTATTTCCTGTATTAGTAAGAGTATCAGATATTCAAGACTCTAAAGATATATCAAAGTTTGAAAAAGGATACATTGATTTGTTTGAAAGAATGATTCCAAGTTTGGTTGATCAATACGATCCCTCACATCAATATTGGCCAAGTTCACCTTCAAATGGAGGAGGTAATAAAAAAAGAGGTTATAAAGATTCGAATTCGCCAAATGAAGGTGATTCACACTTCTGGCAAGTCTGGCATGCTGGAGCTCCCTTCACCGCTTATCGAGACTTTGATTCCCGTTTTATGTCAGAATATGGTTTTGAATCATTTCCTTCTATCAAAACTATTGAGACCTTTTGTCCGCCCGATCAATATGAATTTAATTCTCCCATTATGAGAAATCATCAAAAAAACTGGGCAGGTAATAGAAAAATTAAGAGGTATATGAAAAAACGTTTTATATTCCCCAAAAATTTCGAAAAGCAAGTAATTCTCTCACAAATTACTCAAGCCGAAGCGATAGAATATGGAATCGAACATTGGAGGAGGAATAGAAATGAATTTCATTGTATGGGTTCTCTCTATTGGCAATTAAACGATTGTTGGCCAGTTGCTAGTTGGTCATCTTTAGATTATTATGGTCGCTGGAAGGCTTTGCATTATATTGCTAAAAGAGCATATCGACCTTTTTTTGCTAGTGTTATGGAGGAGCCAAAAAAAGTTGAATTTTGGGTAACAAATGATTTAAGGTTTTCTAAAGAGGGAACATTAAAATGGAGCATTCTAAATGCAGAGGAGAAAACGCTCATAAGTGGCTCAGAAAAGGTTAAAATCCCTCCTTGTACTTCTATATTGGTTGAGACTGTTGATGTAAGAGCTATAAATAAAACGAAAGATGAAATGCGCAATAATATAATTTTTTATTCTCTTGAAGATAGTGAACAAAATGGATTTGAACCATTCCATGGATTCCGTCTATTTGAAAAGCCAAAGAATTTTCCATTAAGGGATCCTGGTCTTTCTTATAAAATTGAAGAAATCGAATCAAATAATAAGAATGAACGCTATTATTCAATGATGATAACTTCAAAAAATATTGCACTTTATGTATATGTCTATTCTGAAATTGTGGATTTTGTTGCTTCTGATAATTATTTCTCATTAGCACCAGCAGAATCAAGAAAAATAATATTAAGAATAAGTTTACCTGATTTCATAAAAACTGAAATTTCAGGTGTAAAAATAACTGATATTTTTAAAGAAGGTTCATTATATAATTTGTTTAAATGAGGAATTTATTCAATTAATAAAAATAAAAAATCTTTAAACTAACAATGAAAAAATAAATTTCATTAAATTCGAAATTGACTTTGTAATAAAATTAACATAATTTGGGGGTGATGATTTGTCCCTTAATTGGTCAACAGCAGTTTTTATTGGTATTATCTCATTAGGACCTATTACTTCGGCATTTTTAGTGCTATTAGTTCGATATTTTAAGGAAAAATATAAACATGACCTTTATATGGCAATGGGTTGGTTTTCTATATTAATGTGGTGTGTTTTCTGGATATTTGCCAATTTATTATTATCAGAAATTATTTTCATATTTTGTATTTATGCAGTTATTCCCGCGGCATTTTTAATTACATTTCTTGTGGATCACATTAACAGGGAATCAGTGGATCCGTTTAAAATTTTTATGGTGACTGCCGTATCAGCAGTAGCAATTTTCGCAACATTAGAGCCAAATAATGTAATTAAACATATGTATCCTAATGGAGAACAAGGTTTAACATATACTGGGTCCATTCTAATTGGAGGTTCAATATTATTTCTTCTAGCAGGTGGTATGTACATTTATTACATGGCAAAAATCTACTATCAAGCACCAAAGAATTTAAAATCTATTTCTAGTCTCAGCTTATTAGGTAGTATATTAGTTGGGTTTTTGAGTTCTGTTACCACAATTAGTAGCTTAATTTGGATAATTCCAGGCCTTCATATGCTTGTAACAACAACTGGGGCATTACTTACTGCAATTGCTTTCACCTATGAGCCGAGATTAGCTTTTATTTTACCGTTTAAGGTATTAAGATTAACTGCCATTGAAACTAAAAGTGGAATTTCAATTTTTAGTCATATATGGAATAAATTAGATACAATAGATGAACACCTTTTATCTGGAGTATTGCAGTCGATAAGTCTTATCCTAAATCAAGCTTTGAAAAAAGGAAATATTCGCGAGATTCAATTAGAGCAGGCAACTTTAATTTTGAGAAGAAGTGAAAAATTTTCAGTCATATGTGTATTAATTACTACAAAATCGAGCCGTTCTCTTCGACTTGCACTTAATTCTTTTGCAAGAAAATTCTTTACTAAATTTTCACAGTATTTTTCTAACCCACATATCCTTAATAATTTCGAAGCTGCGTCTGACTTGATAGCTGAAATTTTTACGTTTATCCCAGAATATAGTTAGAGGTCGAGTTGAAAAAAGAAGTTTCAAAGTTAGAAAAAGTAGTAATTCAAGAATTAATTAAAGAAGCAATTAATGTAGAAATGGAAGAAAAGAAGTAATCCTTCGATAATTAAATTTTTTTAGAAAATACTCCATTTGCGGTGGAGATTTGGTTGATGGTCCTTCATAAGGAGTACAATCCAGTATTTTCTTTAATTCTTCCTTAATTAATATTCGATTAATTCTTTAAATTCCTTTGATTGCTTGATAATGTCAAAATAAGAATCTAATTATTTATCTAATTCAAATATATTTCGAATTAAAGTTTTTGTAGGATAAAATAATTCCATATCTCCATTCCAATTTTTCAATAAATCTTTAAAAAAATCAGAAAATTTTTTAGAAAATTGTTCTAATTTGTATTGTAGAAATGAACTTTTTTCTTTTATGACTAAAATAAAGACAATATTATCTTTTAATTCAAGAAT
>JABXJV010000169.1 GCA_013375355.1 Candidatus Helarchaeota archaeon | reverse complement strand
TAACCAGTATGAATGTAAAAGATTGGAAGCATATTTAAAAAAAGCCTATGGCGATAATCCAAAGGAAATAACTGTAAATTCCTTAAAAGATTTAAAAGAATTTGTTGCTGATGCTCCGCAATCTGATGATATTACAATTCTGGTTTTACAATACAATGGAAATGGAACAAATGGCTGATCGTTTTTTTGCTCCATTAGTTTGATGTTATTTAGGTAATATCAAGTATAACATACAGGTGAATACAGAACTAACAAGTGGATGTATCATCTGAATACAAATTAAATATTTTTGGAGATACAAAAAATAAAGTTAATAAATAATAATTTTTTATTGACTTTTATAAAAAATTATGATACAATATTTGAAAATTTCTTTGGAAAAAGAATCAGCTAAAATTCCAAAAAAATATTTCAATATTCTATTTTACTTTTAAATTTAAACATCAACTTACCTAATATTAATATTTTTTTTACAATTTAACAAATAATAATTTAGATTATATTCATAAAATAAGAATATATAATATACTCCTAAAATATAGTAATATCACTATAAACAAATAGCTGATTTGAAACAAACTGACTTTCGGAATGTCTTATTATTTTTTGTCTTTTTCAACTTAATACTAAGTTTCTAAATATTCAAATAGACATAATTACTTTCTTGATTTATTAATGAGTCTACTATAAAAACTATATTATTCCAGAATTCCCAAAGTTAGACATTTTATATCTATAAATATTGCCATTTTTAGGTTTTTTAGAGTAGAGTTGTTAATAATTTTGATAAAACGTATAATAAACCTTTAACTTCTTAATTTTCATAAAAATGTAAAGGATTTTAAGATGAGCCAAATGAAGTTTGAATTTTCAGATACAATTGCAGGATACGTTTTACAATTTGATTCGGATGAAGTAATGTTTTTAATTAAAACAACCGACAATCGCGAATTCTCGGTTAAGCTTTCAACTAATGTTTATGCCCGAATCCTTCGCAATTTGGGTGAACCTTATTTAGACTGTACAAGTCAATTAAAAGAACTCCTTGTACCTGATCAATATCTTTTTGTTTATGGAACTTTCTATCCGCAAGCTGGAGGGCACGCTTTTGAGGCACAGGAAATCGTTTTCCCGGGTAGAAAAAGAGGTAAATTCCGCTTTGAGGAGTCCGACTGGTGGATTAAACAGGCGAAAAGTATTGCTGATTTTTTTATAAAAGCACAATTTGGAGATGAAGAACATATAGATTACAGTAATTATCGTACTTTGATAAGTCTTGTAGGCGAACAAGCAGGAAGTATTCGTCAGGAAACAGATACAATCTCTCGTTTGGTTTATGGATTTGCTTCAACTTATTTGCTAACAGGCGAAGATAAGTATTTGGAAGCTGCGGAAAAGGGAACTGCTTATTTGAGGGATCATATGAGGTTCTATGACTTCGATGAAAACATAATTTACTGGTATCACGGTATCGATCTTAAAGGAGATCAAGAACATAAGGTTTTTGCATCGGAATTTGGAGACGACTATGATGCAATTCCGATGTATGAACAGATTTATGCTCTTGCCGGTCCGACACAGACTTACAGGATTAACGGTGATCCGACTATTATGAAAGACATCAAAATGACCATTGATTTATTTAACCGTTTCTTTTTAGATAGAGAAAAAGAAGGTTATTTTTCTCATCTTGACCCAATTACGTTAGATCCCCACAGTGAAAGCATTGGTCCGAATCGGGCAAGGAAAAACTGGAACTCTATAGGAGACCATGCCCCTGCATATCTGATTAATCTCTGGCTTGCTACAGGAGATCCAAAATATAAAGATTTTCTTACCTATTGTGCGGACTGTATCGTAAAATACTTTCCCGACTATGACAACAGTCCTTTTGTTCAGGAGCGGTTTTATGAAGACTGGAGCCATGATAAATGTTGGGGATGGCAGCAGAATCGGGCTGTTGTTGGTCATAATCTGAAAATTGCCTGGAATCTTATAAG
>JABXJV010000168.1 GCA_013375355.1 Candidatus Helarchaeota archaeon | reverse complement strand
GTCTGGGGAGATGAAACGATCGGTGAGTGGGGAACTGATGTTGAAATAATGTACGCGAACTACACCGCCGCTGACTGGTCAAACGCGACCGCGATTTCCGATATTTACGGGTGGAACGATGGTGGTAGTGTGTACCCAAACGTAGCCGTGGACGGTAACGACAACGTGCACGTGGTCTGGGAAGACTGGACGGTCGGTGAGTGGGGAGGCGGTGCTACTGATACAGAAATAATGTATGCAAATTATACCACTGCCGGCTGGTTAAATGCGACCGTAATTTCGGATGATAGTACTAGGTGGAACAATGATACTAGTGGGGTCCCAAGCGTTGCTGTGGACGGTAGCGGAAACGTGTACGTGGTCTGGTGTGATGACACGAATGGAATATGGGGAACAGATCTTGAAATAATGTACGCAACTAACACCACAACAGGCTGGTCAAATGCAACTGTAATTTCAGACGTCTATGGGTGGAATAATGATGATAGTAATTCCCCTAGCATCGCGGCGGATAATAATTCGGTAGTGCATGTTGTCTGGGATGATAAGACGGACGGTGAGTGGGGAAATGATTGGGAGATATTATATTCAGTTTCAGGTATACCTACTTCAAACCACCCGCTTGATATTATAACAACTGCTTTTAGTTCAGAAACAATCAATTGGATACTTTGCGATAGTTCTGGCGAAGGGCAATATCGTGTCTGGGTAACGGATAGTAACAATAATAATTATGTATGGGTAAATTGGACTCCATGGACGAATAATACTAACTTAAAAGTACCTATTAATCGAAGCGCAGAGGGAATTTTCAGTTATACCATTGAATATAATGATTCCTATCATCAATTCGGAATTTCAGACACAGTTTTTGTATCTGTAACAAGTAATATTCGACCTCCATTTTTTCCACCAATAGGACCAAATCCTTCTGCTATGTTAGTATCACCCTTCAATCTAATAATCTTTGTAGGCATCGTTGCGGCGTTTACTATAATGGTTATAACTCTAGTCAAACAACAAAAAACAATAAAAGGGCTTAGAGAAAAAATCGGTAAAACACCAGTCTCCAAAACGTAAAAGGAATAACTTCTATATTTTTCCGTTATTATTTTTCTTGCAACTATTCTTTTTATTCAAAAACAAATATTCTTAAATTTAATTTCTATGGTTTTATCATGTTCAACGTTATTATTACTGGTAGCACCAAGGGTTTTGGTTTTGCTTTAGCACGTAAGTTTTTGGAATTTAAAGATTCTGTAATTATTTCTTCCCGAAATAAAGAACGTGTAGAAAATTCAGTTTCTAAACTAAAGAATCTTTTTCCTGATGGTCAAGTTTTAGGAACCACCTGTGATGTAACTAAACTTGAAGATGTAAAAGCCCTTGGGCAATTTGCTATCGAGAATCTCGAGTCTATAGATATATGGATAAATAATGCAGGTATAACCTCCGACTATTTACCGTTAGTTGAATTAACAGAAAAAAATGTTAAGAGTGTAATAGAAACTAACCTATTAGGGACTCTTTATGGTTGTCAAGTCGCTTTGAAGATAATGCTAAGACAAAATTCTGGTAAGATATTCAATATAGAAGGTCTTGGTTCTGATAAATATGTTATTGCGAATTTACTCCCATATATAACGAGTAAAGCCGCTATTCCTAATTTAACAAAAGCTCTGAAACTTGAAATCAAAGGAACAAAAGTCCAAGTTCATAATATTAGTCCAGGAATGATGGTAACAGAATTAGTTGTAAAAAATTTGACCCAAGAACCAAAAATTATCAATATTTTGGCGGAAACGCCTAAAACTGTTGCAGATTATATGGTTCCAAAAATGCGAAAAATTAAAGGAAATGGGAAAAAGATTAAATTTTTAAAAGGTTGGAAGGTTGCTTTTAAATTTATGACCGCTTGGCGTTATAAGGACAGGTTTATGGATAAAAATGGTAACCTATTAATCGATTTAGAGTAAAAATATTATTTTGAAGTGAAAAATCTAAAAGAAGTCAATTTAAGTATTGAATCACTTTTTGAAAAAATTTGACTAGCAATTTTAAATGGAAAATAAACTTTCTTATGTGATCCGATGATAGATTAAGATTTTAATTGAATATTTGCTAAAGCTTTTTGGTTCTTAACGTTCCTCAGCGATTTTAGCAAACCATGGAGCCATTTTTCCTTTTCCTGCAGTACTAAATTGTAATGCTTCCATGATGTTAGGAATCATTCGATAGGGTATACTAACTAATAACTCATTTGGGTCGTATCCGTGATGTCGTCTTGCAGTGGGATCTCCCATGGTCACGTTAAGATTACCCGAAATTAGTGGATATGTAATTGCACTCCAACATAAAGAACCCAAGACTTCTGGTTTAACTGGATCTCCATGATAATCTGCGAGAAAAACAAGTCGGGAAGCTTGTCCCGGATTACATAAAATCGTTATTAGGTCTGGACGTAATTCAGCTTTATTCATTGGGCTAAAAACAACATACTTTGTTAAACCCAATGGAGGTGGGGCAATTTTATGAGTATTTGCTATACTTTGATTAGCGATAGTTACTGTAGCCCACAATTTTTCACCTTCTACAAGAATTTTTTCTAATCCTAATCTTTTTTCTGCAAAACCCAGATGCCATTTGCCACCCGGACACGAACATTTAGTTTTACTTAGCCGAACTATTTCTCCATCCCGCACCTTTAATAAGGTTGTGCAAACATCTAATCTTTTATTGATAGTGGGTTCAATTTCTTTATCCGTATAAGTGATAGCAACAGGTTGTCCTTTAATTCCTAATACAGAAACTAATTCCTCGGCATATACTTGCCATTTTGGCTGTTTAATATTGTTCATAAGTAAAATGTGCTACAAAGGATTAATAAGGATTTTTAAAAAAAGAAAATCTGCCGTAATTATACCATACAATATATTTATTAATTTGCCTTCTTGATTACTCTATCATCTCAATCCTGGGTAATTAAATGTTTATATTTAGTTTAAGAAATAATTTTTTAGCATTTTTGTAATATATGTTCTCTAATACTTCTTGTTTATAGTTATCCGATTCCCAATCCTTATATAATTGTTCAAATCCCAAAATAGGCCAATCAGAACCAAAAAGGATTTTATGCTTGCATCGACCATTAATTTCTTTCTTATAATCTTCGGGGAAATATATTGGTCTCCAGCCGTGAACCTCGTTATACACATTTCCTTTATGGATCAGAACAGATGCCATTTCTGCATGAAAAGGCCACGGCATATGGGCACATACAACTATTAATTCAGGATTTTCCGCAGCCACGTTGTCAATATATGGAATGGGTCGCTCATACTCTAACTTAAAACCCCCACCACCAGGAAGTCCTGCTCCTACAGCTGTAGCCCCCACTGAAATCTTAATTGGGACCTCATTTTCAATGCAAAGATCATAAAACGGTTTTAATACTGGTGAAGTAGCAGGGATACTGGTCATGGCTCCATAATGCCAGGGTCCAAAAAAATTGAGGTCTGTAATACACCTTCTTGCCTCTTTAAGCCATTCCTCGGGATGATTACTTAGGTCTGTCATAACCCATGCTCCAAGGATTGTGTCGGGATATTCTGAAATGAGTTTTCCCACATAATCGTTAATTTCTCTAATCTTTTCGAACCTAGTTCTGCCACCAGTGGGTGGCATCAAAATTGCTTTAATATTGGCTTTATTAAAAGCTTCAATCATTTCTTCTTCCGTTTGATAATAGGGTATTTTGTGTTTGAACTGTTTTTCAATAAATTTTATCGCAGATATCGGAAATGAGGCTCCTTTTTTAGTAGTCATCATAGTTTGAAAATCTATTACTCTATATTTTTTCAAATTTAACCCATTTTTTCCAATTATTTTTAAAATAAATTCTCGATGGTTTGAGGAAGAAAATCATTATTATTTGTTGATATTTGCTTAATCAATCTTACGTTAAATGCTTGCTGTTATAATAATTAAGGAATAATTTTCGGAATTTTTGTACCTCTTAAATAAAAACTATAATTTTATTGCAAAATGATCAAAAGCAGCATAATAAAATAACATTTGAATATAATGTGCAATCCCCATGCTTCCATCCTTCTCCCATCTTTTTTCCAACTCCCCCAAGCAAGCATGTCTGAAATTTTTAAAATCAGAATCCTCATCATCCCACCGTCTGTAGTCGTGGTGGTCCTTAATAAAATCGAACACTGAAAAATCGGTCGCTTTGGGTGGAACTTCAGGATATCTCAAGGGTAGTCGTATGATGAAACTTACAAATTTATGTCTATCTGATATTGTAGATTTTAACCTTATTGTGCAATACATCTGGCGTTGATTTACAATATCAAATTGAGCCTTAATCAAGGTCAAGTTAAATTTATTCTCCCAGTTAAAAGACCGAAGCTTATCAAGCTTTTCTATTTCCTCCAAAAACCGTCCCGACCAGCCTTCTGATGAATAAGTAGACTTATTTTCAAATTTCCCTAGTTTAAAATTTCTTATCATAGTATAAAACGACATTCTAGACGAATATAGATCGAAGAATGAAAAATAAAACTTAATTGGCTGAAAGAAAAGTGAAAAATTTTATATCATTCATATTCTTACCCATCTTACCTCTATGATTAAATTTGAGTCAGACCGTATTTGTTCAATTCTCGGTCAAGACAGTTGCAGCAAAACACAGCTATTTCAACAATAAAATCATAATTTAACTTCCATATATTTTTACGAATTTCAATAATTTTAATTATTAAATCCTCGTTTTCTATTGCTGCTCCGCAGCTCGAGCAATAAATTTCAAGTATTTGGCTTAATGCAATTGCCGCAACATTGGAAACATTATCTGATTTATCTCTTAACGCACTAATCAAAGGTTTCACTACCTTATCATTCCTAAACCATCCGAGAGTCTCTGCGGCAGCCATCCTAACATTTTCATCCTTGTCTTTTAATGCTTGGGCTAAGGGTTCTATTGCTTGATCTCCCACAATATTTAATATTTCGGGAATTATAACTAGATAAGAATGATAGTTATACCTAATAGATTGGATAAGAAATTCCATAAGTATCGTGCTGCTAATTTTACGAAGAGCATTTAATGCCCATTCCCGAATATTACGATCCTCATCTTCTAATACCCTTAATAAAAATTCAACATCATAGCCATCTGCATAAAATTTGTTTAATTTCATTTTCTTTCCTCAAATTAAAAATTATATCTTCACTAATATGGACTGGAAAAAAAAGTAGAATATAAAAAAAGGAAAAATAAGTAATTTTTCTACAATAATTCTTTAATATTTACTATTTAAACTGATGCTTTTTAGAATTTTAACCTTTTTTGTAGCTAAGATCCATTCAGTTATAGACCACTCCATCTTTACATCACCCCCTCTCAATGTTAGGACAAGAATCTTCAGGATAAGAGAAGAGATAAAACAAGTTAGAGCTCTTGTACGCTTCTTAAATAAAATAAGTCTAATCTATATTTTTTATTAATATGATATTAACTTTTAATATGATTTATAATTTAATGATTTCAAATTCTTTTAAATGAATTAAATAAATGGATTAAATCATGATAATTATAACAAAAAATCGTTCATATAGATATCTCTTATATATTTCTAACTATCTTGTACAAGGTATTGCTACATTAATGATATTTACTCTCCTTCCAATTTACCTTAAGAATTATAAGGGCTTAACTGACTTTTCAATTGCGATGATTGCTAGTTTAACGTTTTTTCCTATAATTTTAAAACCGTTTATCGCAATTATAAGTGATAAATATCCTTTTAAGGTCCTAGGTGGTAGAAGAAAGCCGTATATCTTAATTGGATTTATTATGAATGGTATATCACTTTCTTTTTTTGGAATGACAAATCCTGTTGAATTCATTTATATTTTCATTATTTTAGGTATCCTACAATCCTTAGGCATTTCTCTAATGGACGTGGCATTAGATGCACTCGTAATAGAAAATTTTCCAGATAAAAAAGAAAAATTAAACGCGAATATCATATTTCATCTCACTATTATATCTTCAGTTTTTATAGTTCTACCATTAGCGTTTATAAGTGAAAGAGAATCTGTTCATATTGGAATAAATTTAACTTATCAATTTGAATTCGATATTTTTTTTGGAGGCAATTTTGAATTTGGTTTTTTATTGGCTGGTTTGATATGTATTGGTCTAATTATTTTTAGTATATTCCTCAAAGAATCTGAAAAAATTTCATCAACTCAGAGATTTTCAATTAAGGACCTTCGGCAATATACTAAGTCGGAACATGTACCAACTTTACTTCTAATATTTTTCATAACTCAAATTGATACAGGACTTACAGATTTCACTCTTGATCCATTCTTCCGTATTTTAGGATTAACTTCTGGAGTACAACTTATATCCGTCAGTCCGATGATGATATTTATCTTTTTGGGGGGATTAGCTTCAAGATGGTTTATTAAAAAGGGGATTATTAAAACAATACTTGTAGTTTCCGTAGTCCATACAACTTTTTATGGCGTTCTGTCATACCTAACGTTTACTAACTCTCTTTTTATCCCTCTTTTTTACTTTAGTTCTGGAATTTTAGTTTCTTTCAGCACATCATGCGCAACCGTGCTTTTCTTAACACTCGCTATGGACTCCTCGGATAAAAAATTGGCAGCTACTACATTTGTATTATTTATAACGATGGGAAATCTCGGTAGAATTTTCGGAATTATATTAGCAGGACTCCTTCCCTTCAATATTTATCCTAAGATGGGAATTATATTCTTAATATCTTGCATTATAATGGCAAGTCGTATTCCTCTACTTATAAAAATAAGAAGAATAGAAAATCAAACAAATTTTTGAATAAAATAAATCAAGGAGTTTTTATAAAAAAAGTAAAAATATATTGAAATGAAGAAAATTGGGAAATTTTTATGAGAAATGAAAAACAGATCATAGATAAATCAATAAAACTTTTTAATTTATTAGAACTTTCCGATGAAGATAAGAAATTAATTGGTAATTTGTATTTAAATTCTTCAGCTTTCGGAAATTTATCTAATTTCACTGAAAAAGATAACCGAATTTTTTTAAAAAGTGTTTTAAAGGATCAAGATCGTTATTTTAATCCCCTTTTTTTTATAATGGCAAGTTCTGTTCTATTAAGAACTATTCGAAGTACTGAGATTTTGTCAGAAATAATAGTTAATCTGAATCTATTGCAGTTTCAAAAAAAATGTAATCATAGAGATTACAGAAAAGTGTATAAAAAGAGATTTTCTACCTATTTTCCAGTATATAAGGAGAAAGAGATATCTTTATGTGAGAAATGTTTTATTGATTACTTCGAGACTAAAATAGCAAAAAATCTTCCCCATATAGACGATAACGACATCGTTGGCATGGGTGTAAGTGGAGAAAAAGATAGTATGGCTGCATTAAAAGCTATATGTGAATTAATAAAAAAATCTAAAATTAAAAATTTTAAATTGATAATTTTTTTTATTGATGAAGGATTAAAGGGGCCTAGTGGAAAAACGAATTATAGAGAAATTTGTGAAGAGAGTGTTAAAAAAATTTGTAATTTCTATGGATTGCCTTTGAAAATTTATAGATATCAAGATTTATTTGGTTTTACAATCGATGATTTATATAAAATGGGCTATAACCCTTGTAACTCTGATTCTAGGTTAATGAGTATTGTTGCCAATAAATTTGCTTATGAAAACAAAATCACAAAATCGTTTGTGAATTTAACAGAAAATGAAAGTTTTCAATTTGCTTGTTTAACCTTAGAAGGTATTAAATTCAACCTAATGGGGTTCTCTCCAGCTATAATATCAAAAATTAAAATCAACAATCATAGATTCATGAATTATATCATTAATCTAAATATAAAAGATGAGGAAAACAGAAATTATCTTGAATGTACGGATACACAATATAATTCAACAGTTAAATGCCCATATGGTCAATATAATATTGGAAAACTGAATAGTCCTCTGATTAATAAGATGGAAGAGATACATCCTGGGGCTATTACAAACTTTAATGATGGTTTAAATATATTAATCTCAAAGGGTAAAAAAACTAAAAAAGTCAGAAAAACGCGTGTTAAATTTTGTCCTGTTTGTAAATTTCCAAGTTTAAGCGGTTTTTCAAGGGATTGTTTCATTTGTAATATGAAAAAAGAAGTTAAGAATAAAAAATGACTGAAAAAATAACTGAAAAAGAAATAATTGGCAAAAATTTTATCCTACTATTATGTATTTTAATGTTAATTAATGAGCAAGAAGAAAAATAAGATTTTTTCAAATTAATTAATATTATTTTATAAGAATCTATTTCGAATTTTCAATTAATAAATCCAGTTTTTGTGTAAATTCAGGTTTTATTTCCTTAACAAAGATTCCGAGTTGAATTTTTCCTTGTTCTTTTTTCATAGTAGTAATATCATTTAAATATTTGAAATATTCAACAGGTGAATCCAATTTATTTTTTCGTCCAAATTCAGTAGGACATTGTGTTAAAATTTCTATAAAAGAGAAACCGTTGTTTGAAAGAGCTTCTTCTATTGATTTTATAAGTTTTCTTGGATAATTGGTTGTCCATCTTGCTACATAAGTAGCCCCAGCAGCTTCTACAAGTTTACATAAATCAAAAGGTTCTTCTGGATTTCCATAAATTGAAGTAGAAGAATAAGCACCGACTGGAGTTGTTGGTGCATACTGTCCTCCAGTCATTCCATAGATTGAATTGTTCACCAAGAGAACAGTCATAGCTATATTTCTTCGAGCTGCATGAATTAAATGATTACCACCGATTCCTGCACCGTCTCCATCACCCGTAAATACGACAACATTTAGAGTTTTATTAAAAACTTTAGCACCTGTAGCAAACGCAATAGCCCTTCCATGAAGTGTGTGGAATGTATCCAATTTTAAATAAGGACTTGGTATCCAAGAGGAACAACCAATACCAGAAACGCATAGAATACTCTTAGCTTCTAATTTCAAATTTTCGACTGCTCGAATAAAACAATTTAAGATAATACCATTTCCACATCCAGAACAAAAAGTTGTTTCTGTTAATCGTATATATTTTTTAATTAGCGAAGGGTTATCCATATTTAAACCTCATTCTCAAATTTTTTTATTATATCTTTTATGGAAGGAATTAATCCGCCAAGTTTACTGATAGAAACTATTTTGGCTGTTTTATTAACTCTTTGAATTTCTCGAACTGCTTTTCCTATATTCATTTCAACAACAAAGATTGATTTAATTTTGCCATCAAGTACTTTTTCTAGCAATTCGTCTGGAAATGGCCACAAAGTCTTTAATCTCACAAATCCGACCTTATATTTACTTCTAAGTTTTTGAACAGCCCCATACGCAGATCTTGCGGAAACCCCATAAGATAAAATCATATGTTCTGCATTTTCCAAAAATTGAGAATCAATTTCACAAATATCATTGGATGCTCGTTTAATCTTGGCAGAAATACGGTGGACTGTTTCGGAATGGATTTTTGGATTATAATTTCTTAAACCGGAAGGTTCATGAGCTGAACCTGTCACTAAAAGGTTACACCCACTTCCAAATAGTGGCATTGGAGGAACTAATGTGTCATCTATTGATTTAAATGGTTCACAATGCCCCGTTTTTATCTTTCGATTTACAATAGATAAAGAAGATGGTTCAGGAATAGCCAATTTTTCTCTGCTATGTGCAATTGCACCATCCATCATAACTATTGCTGGTACTCGATATGTTTCTGCAAGATTAAAAGATTTAATAGTAAAATCAAATGCTTCTTGAACTGACCAAGGAGTTAAAACTATTGCCTCATAGTCCCCATGGGCACCATATCGAACTTGATAAAAATCTTGCTGGGAAGGGTATGTGGCTTGCCCAGTGGATGGTCCGCTTCTTGAAACTTCGACAATGACTATTGGTGTTTCTGTATGATAAGCATAAGAGATCGCTTCTTGCATAAGACTAAACCCAGGACCTGATGTTGCAGTCATTGCTTTAGCTCCGGTCCAAGAAGCTCCAATTATAGAACATATTGCAGCTATTTCGTCCTCAAGTTGTAAGAAGTATCCTTTGATTTGAGGCAATCTAACTGATAAATATTCTGCAATTTCGGTTGCTGGCGTAATTGGATATCCTGCAAAGAAATTACATCCGGCATAAATTGCTCCTTCTGCACAAGCCTCGTTTCCTAATACAAAATATGATCCAGATTTCATGTTTTTGCCCTTCAAATATAATTCATAGCAAAATGTCATTCATGCATTAAACATTTAATTTAAAACTTAGAATGAGAAACTAAAAATATAAAGAAATAATGTTTATATTAATTGATTAAAAATTTTGAACGATATTTTATTTATTTAACTACATGTATAATCAAAAAGCTAATTATAGTGAATTAATATGATTTTTTGTAAAAGATGCGGAAGTATTACCATAAATGGCATTTGTAATAATTGTTCTGGGTCAAATGTAGTTTCTCATCTCTCTCCTAACACCCATGTCGGTCTTGAATTGAATTTTTTTAGTCCTACCTCAGAAATTGAAAAAAAATTGAAGTGGAAAAATCAATTAGAGGATAGAGAGAATCTCACTACGAAAGTTCAAGATGCCCCTCCAGAGGATAAAGGAATGGTCCGTAATGTTGGAAGTATCGCTTCCTTGAAATCCGAAGAAAAGGATGACCCTCTGGGTCTTAAGAGAATGGATGAGAAAAATAATAAATTAGAAGATAGAAAAATTATAGAACATGTTGAAAATATATTGAATACTCATCCTTTGATTAAAAAAAGAATTGATTGGCGTAAAAAAATTGAAGAAAATACTTCTATAACAACCGATCTAAGAAATTTTAAACTACCTCCTAAAACTGATGTTAAAGAAAAACCTAAGATGCTTAAACAGAAAAAAGATAAAGATACAGAAATTTACAAAATCGATTGAGAATTGTGCAATTTATGAGATTAGCATTCAAAGTTTGTTTAATAGGCTCACCCGGTGTCGGAAAAACATCTCTAGTTTTAAGATACGTAAAGAATTACTTTAAAGATAATTATGTGGGGACTATCGGTGCAGATTTCTTAATCAAAGAGATAAACTTCCCTAAAATGAACCTAGAGATTAAATTACTAATTTGGGACATAGGTGGTCAAAGCAAATGGAGAGATATTCGCTCAACCTATCTTATGGGTTCTGATGGTGCAATCTTAGTATTTGATATTACGAGACGAAACACATTTACAGATTTAAATGATTGGATTGAAGACCTTAACCGTTATGTAGGAACTAAAATCCCATTTGTTATTGTAGGTAACAAAATTGATTTAGATGAGTTTGAAATGAGGGATGTTCCAAAAGACGAAATAAAAGAAGTTACAAAGCAATATGGTGTACATTATTTTGAAACTTCTGCAAAAACAGGAGAAGTAGTAGAGACTATGTTCACCCGCTCAGCATTTGACATTATTAAAAATAAGGCAATAATTCTTCAAGAAAAATTTAATAAAATAACTCCTGGAGAATGAGGGAAAAAACATGATCCATAATGTCTGGATTTTAAATACTAATGGTATATGTCTATTAGATCGTAATTATAGTAGTATTGATGTAGATAAAAATTTGGTTGCGGGATTTGTTTCAGCAATTGAATCTTTTTCAAAAAAACTTACTCAAAGGCATGTAGATTCAATTGTAATGGGTGATATTCGCATTCTTTATATTGTAGGGGAAAAAATTATTGTTGCAATTGCTATTGATTCTGAAGATGATGAAGAGGAAATTCGAAGGAAAGTAGAGGCATTACAACGTACATTTGTAAAAATGTATGAAAATAAGATTCATTTGACAGAAGTGGATGTTTTTAAAGATTTTAGAAAAATAATCGACATGGTTTTATATTTGGATTGGAATTTTGAATATGATAGGAAAATTTCTTCTTAAGTAGTATTATACACTGAGATAAGTTCTAATTTTAGAATAGAGTTTATCTCCTTGAGTCTACACTGCTGAGACCGGAAACGTTTCGTTGATTTACCGCAAAACTTTTTAAACTTGTTTTTTTGCATTATTGTATTTAAACTTCTATCTTAAACTGGTTATTTAGTAATACTATGCTTTATTGAGCACTTAGACAAGAGTCTAAATAATCTTATTCATCTTTTGGGGCAGGAAGTCGTTTAACTCTTTTTCCTTTTAATCTTTTTTTCGGTATAGATTTCGCTTCACCAGTTGTTAGCAACCTGCTATGTTGTAATTTTATTTTTTCTTCCAAGATATATATAGTATCTTTGATATCTTGTGCCTTCTTTTGTTCTTTTTCCAATTTATTTTGATATTTCAATATTTTATGTTCTAATTTTTCGATTTCCTTTTGAACATTAAAGACTTTCTTTGCTTGTTGAGCTAATCTAATTCTTTCTTTTTGGAGTTTAAGTTCATCTTTAGTGGGCATTTATTGCTCGACTCGTAAATTTAATTTAAGTCTTGTTAATAATCAAATAACAATTCTATTTAAAAATTGTTTTTTAAATATAGGAAAATTCAGCTGAATCTACGAACGATCCATTCCAAACTATATTTATTTTTGGACCTAGACCATAATACACATAATAAATAAAGGGTAATATAAAAAGCTACTAAGAATAACACATAGGAATAAAGAGAAAAAAAGTTTCCAAAGCCGAAAGGCATGAAAAAGTTTGTTCCTAATGCATAATGAAAGTAAAAAATAGTTAGAGATAAGGAGCTAAAAAGAGTTAAGGGTTGTGACATTCGCTTTTTATTTCTATTATAATCTTGTATCCGAAATAAGATTGAGAAGGTTAAAATGAAAATACCTATTGAATAGACCGCGAAAAAGGGTTTATTTAAAACACTCGTATTAGGAATAGAAAGATCGTACACGATATTGATATAAATTTCACATGGGATTCCTATTATAAAAAGAATTATCCCTGCTATGAACATCTGTTTTTGAAAAGCCGATATATTATCTTTTTTTCTAGCCTCCACTATAAGCTCACCTAAAATGGTGCCGAATATCATATATATTAAGCTGTTAAAGTCAAGACCGATATATGGTATTAAATTAATAAGTGATGAAATGTTTATCCCCACCATAATTAAAAAACGATATATCTTTCGCAAATACATTAAGAAAAAGCAAATTATGGCATTGATTCCAAGAGCAGGAATCCATCCAGGATATAATCCACGAATTTGAAATACCATCGGTCCAAAATATAAAAGATAGGAAATAACCATTATATGATGAACAACGAAAAAGAGAACTGCTCTCTTAATCAAATGAATGAAATTATCTCGAGAGTTATAACCTTTTTGTTTACGTCTATCCAAAGATAAAACCAAAGATGCACCCATTACGATTATGAACATTGGATTACCAGGTAACACAATCACATTCATTATCCAAAAAATAAAGAAATTTGTTTCTATATAATCGACTTTAAGAAAGAAATAGTAATGCCATGCAATCATCATTAGGACGCAATACCCCCTCATAGTATCTAATGAATGAACCCTCGACGAATCTATTAATGACTTTTTCTCGGTTGAAAAATTTTTATCGTTAATAGGTTCTATTAGTTGTAGTTCCTCAATTTTTTCTTCCTTAACACTCAAAAATATCACTAAAATTGTTACAAATAAGAATTACATATTTTTTAATACAATTATAATTATACAAAAATAATAATATAAGTATTATTGTCCTACACATACACAAGTATCCAAATTAATAATTTAAAAATAGTATATTTTTAAGAAGAAATAAAAGATGGAAAAAAAAGCATATGAAAAGAATTCGTTATTCAGAATTAGATCATTGTGAATTATGCGAATGGAGGTGTGGAGTCAATAGAAATGAAGGTGAATTAGGAGTTTGTAGAATCGAATCTCCTATAGTTGCCAGCTGTCAATTACATCCCGCTCCTCCACAGTCATATACGATTTTTGTAGCAGGATGTAACTTGAGATGTTTGAATTGTCAAAATTTTTCAATTGCACATTATCCTGATAAATTTGATATATTAAGAGGGTGGGTAGAGCCCAAAAAACTGGCTCAAGAAGCTCTAGAGAGGATGGACTCGCCATTTGGGAGATTAATTAACGCAGATTTCATATTTTTTAGTGGAGGGGCGCCAACCCCTTCTCTTCCTTATATAATTGATATAATAAATGAAGCTAGAAAATTAAGACCAAAAGTAAAAGTCAATTATGATACAAATGGATACATGACAGAAGAATCTCTTGAAAAGATTGCTAAATTGATTACAACCTTCACATTTGATATAAAAGCTTTTTATTCTGAAACTTTTTCCGCTTTAACAGGTGCAAATGTTGAACCAGTCCTAAGAAATGCAGAAACTTTGATTACAAAATGGCGAGAAAAAATTTGGGAAATCCGAATATTGGCAATTCCAGAAATTATTGATCGGGAGGAAATCAAAGATTTAGCAGAATTTATAGGGCAGTTTGATACTACTGTTCCTATTTGCTTTCTTGCATTTCGACCAAATTTTATTCTGGACGAGCATATGGGGGCAACAATTATGTATATGGAAGATCTAGTCGAAATTGCCCAAGATGCAGGATTAGAAAACGTATCTTGGGCAGGAAGTACAGGAATAGCTGGCAATATCTTAAAAATTCCAAAAAAAGATCCCAAATTAGAAAAATTGCAATTTGAGAAAGCAAAAATTGCTTCATATTATGCAATGAGCCATGGTTGTAAAAATATTCCCCGAAATTGCAAAAAATGTGAATATACCCATAAATGTGAAATAAAAAAATATTATCCCAGAAGAGTCACATGAATTAATAATTTAAATTATTTATAATTACGTTTATCACATTCATCTCGAAATTTTTTATAAATTGCTTCATAAATTTTCTTCATTTCCGAGTTTGGAACGAAATGATCCCTGTAATGAACCATTTTTTTTGTGGCTTTGACTAAATCTTTATAAATCGCATATTTGGCTGCTAAAATTGCAGCTCCCATTGCAGATTCAACGATCATAGGTCTTCTGATTATTTTATTCAATACATCTGCTCTAATTTGACACCATTCATCTGAATATGCGCCTCCTCCTGTTGAATATACCGTAGTACCAAGTTTTGCGCCTAATTTTTTAAGGATATCGAGTATCCACCTTTCTACATATGCCACAGCTTCCAAACAACCAGTAAAGAGATGATATTTATCCTTTGGTTCTCCAACAACAAAACTTTCTGCTAGTGGATTTATAAATGGTAATCTTTCTCCTTTTCTAGCTAAAGGATATATAATTAAATTGGAAGGTTTGTATTCAGTTGACTTTTTATCCATCACTTTTAAATTATCGTTTGGAAAATGTTTTTTTAGTACTTCTCCTCCTACGTTACTTGCACCACCTGGAAGAAAATTTCCAGTTGGTAATTGATGACAATATATTCTACCTTCCTTATCAATTATTAGTTTTTTAGTAACTACTCGTTCCACCAAGGTTGTTCCTATTACATTAAAAATATCTCTTGGATTCACCGCACCTGAGGCAATTACACCAGCTGTTCCATCAGTCACTCCTGCAACAACATTAGTTGCGGTCGATAACCCCGTCTCTTCTGCACATTTTTTAGTAATTTCCCCAATCTTTTCTCCAGGCTGAACTACTTCTGGTAATTTGTCCAAAGTTATTCCTAATTCTTCAAAAAAAGGTGGCCACCGTTTACGAATTATGTCATAACCTGTCTTTAAAGAATTCGAACTGTCAGAAATTGAGAAATCACCAGTTAACTTTCCAACCAAATAATCTGCGGCATGAACAAACTTATAAGTGTTAATATACATTTTAGGCTTATTTTCCCTAAACCAAAGAATTTTAGAAAGGGCGAAAGAAGGTTTAAACTTTAAATAAAAATCTTGGCTTAAATCATTGATTTTTTTAGCTTCATTTATTGATCTATTATCATTATACATTAAAGCATTATGAAGGGGTTCATGATTTTTATCAATAGGAATAATAGTTCCAGATGTAGAGTCAACAGAAATGGCTTTAATATCAGATGCAAATAAAAATTTTCCCTCTAAATCTCTTATAATTAGTTTCAAGGTTGATTTTAATTCTTCCCACCAAATTTTTGGATTTTGCTCTGAATATCCGTCTGGAAGAGAAAGTTTAGAAAATTTAAAATCATGTGAAATAGAAGAAATAACATTGCCTTGTTCATCTGATATAATTACTTTTACTCCTGTCGTACCAACGTCAATTCCACCGAATAACAAGAAGTTTACCTCTTCCATTTCTCTAAAGCTAATTTTAGCTCTTCATGAGTTTTAATAAATTCTTCAATTGGAATTCCATCCATTACTGCATCTACCGCTTGTCTCATCGATGTAGCCCCTGCTGAAGTTCCCTTGCTATGACCGTGAACTCCTCCCCCTGCTTGAATTATTATATTTTTTCCTAAAATTTCCATGAGTGCCGGTATATGACCTGCATACAATCCACCAGAACAAACGGGGAAAGAGGATTTAAGACCACATTCATAAATGCATGCTTCTACATTTTTTAAGACTTCTTCTCTATCACCTGACATTTTACCAACAATTGTTCCTATATGAAGTTGATCTATTCCACAGAATCGAGATAATTGAGCTAAAACGTTCATATGAATTCCATGTTTCTCATTTCTTGTTATGGCACCATGCATTGTCCTATGACCATGGATTATCATTCCAAAATTTTCTTCTCCTATGCTTTGTAGAGCAGAAAAGCCGCATGTAAGTATATCTATCATAATACATTTTCCGCCATTGTCTTTTACAAATTCGGCTCTTTCAATCATTTCATTGTATGGAGCAGAAATGTTAGGTGCATAATTTTTCTTTTCACCAGTTTTAGTTTCAGCTCCATCTAATGATTTTAAAGTCTTTTCCACTCGTTTTTTAAAAGGATTAAAACTTTGATTTGTTAAATTCTCATCATCTTTTACAAAGTCACACCCACCAACCCAAGCCTCATATGCAACTCGTGCATGGTCATCTGCGGACAAACCAATTTTTGGTTTAATTATCGTTCCAACAAGTGGTCTTTCTTTAATTTTAAGCAGTTTCCGAACTCCTTCGATACCAAATCGAGGACCTTTAAACGACTTAATGTATTTTGAAGGATATTTAACTTCTAATAAACGAAGATTATCTACAAATTTAATACCAAAAATGTTTCCAGCAATATCGGCTAGAAGCTGTGGAATTGAAGATTCGAACATTTCAAGAGGATACGCGATATGCATAATATTATTTTGGATTTTAAACACTTTTGCTGCTAGTCGATTTTTAATTTCATCCTTCATAGTCTTGACATCTGTCCAAGTTCCGATAGAACTCTCTGCGGCAATGCTTTCAGCAGCTTCATTATCCGGTAATTGAGATTCGAAAAAGAATTTACAAATTAAATATTTTTCAGGGTCAATTTCTTCACCTAACGATAAATAAATTGATTTCATCATTTTCTCTCCAAATAATAATAAGCTACACTTTGATAATTTGATCTTATCTCATCACGTTCACCATGATGAGCAACTATTTTAAAATTATTGTTGAAAGCGATAGGTGGTTCGTGAAATCGGTATGCAGAAATAATTCCGCCTTTTTTCCAGCTTTTTATCGTGCACCCATGAAGGTTATCATGAAATTCACCTGTTACGAAGTACCATCCACTCAAAAAATAGTCTTCGGTTCCAGTATAAATAAAAGATTTCTCACCATCCACATGTATATCAATATTTCCTTCCAGAAAAAACAAAGGTATATTTAAATTACTTCCTCTCATGCCCATATTAGTTCCTACATAAATTCCTTTTCCGTCAACTGACAATACTTCAAAAGGTTCCCCTATTTTCGGGCTTTTTTGTACAAATTTTGCATAAAAGTATCCTACATTATCTGGAAAATTCGTAAGATTTTGGTATTCTACATGACCAAAAAGTTTGATAGTTTCAGTTGTAGAATAATTTTTTATTAAAAATTTACAACTTTTTCTAAATGGAATTGGAAAAAAACTATGATAACCACCGCTGGTTGTTCCAAGGTATTTTGAACAATAATGCTTATATTTTCCGAAAGTAGAACCAAAGAAATTCCCTATTGGGATCTTGACTGAAGATCTAGATTCGCCGTCATATCTAATTTTAAAACCTATTTGCCTAAGTATGCGTAAATCTTTATAACTCATAATTTTCATGATATTATACATTGAAGGGCTTATAGTTAACCAAAGAACTCTAATACATGCGGGACCTTTTATCTCAGGAAATTCATAGGTTTCCTGTGGTCCAATTTTAACCCAATCTTGATAATTTCCATCTTCTTTAAGAAATTGTGTAGAAATTTGATGAGTTTTAGCTATATCCAAATATGGTAACGTTCGAGAAGGATATTTTGAAAAATTTAATGATTCCATTTTAATTACGCTCTAAAAAATTCTTTACTCTTAAAAATAATTTATATAATATATTTTCTGGTGTTAAATAAAAATATTAATTAGAGAAGAAATTCTTTTAATAAAAAAAATATAATTATGTCTGAAATAAAAAATAAGAAAAAGGGAGTTTGCAAAAATGAGTACTCCAGAAAAAATCGCTGAGTTGCTACAAAATTATGTATCTCATAGCAAAGAGATAATGGCAACAGCAATTATAGACGCTCAAGGGCTTGTTATTGGGAGTAAAATGGATGAGTCAATGGATGACGAGGTTGTCGGAGCCGTTTCCGCCTCATTTGGTACGGCGTCCGAACGAATTAAAAGGGAATTCAGCGTTACCGGGCACTATGGTGCTCAAATAGAGACCGAACAAGGTCTTTTTTTATTTACTCAGTGTGGAAAAAATGTACTCGTAACTTTGGCTTCTGAAGACGCTGAATCATCAGAAATTCTCCCATATTCATATATAGTAGCTGAAAAAGCTGCTCAAATTTTAGATCTAGAAAAAAGAGACATTTCTGTTGAATTGCCGGATTTAGAAAAATTAGAACCTACTCGTTTTACATTTAAATTAATTATGATTGGGGATGGATCAGTAGGAAAGACAAGTCTAGTTCGTCAATTTGTAGAGCATAAATTTGACTCAGATTATATATCTACCATAGGCGTCAATATAATGACAAAATCTTACAATTTATTCGAGAATGTAGAAATAAAATTTAGCATTTTTGATGTCGCAGGACAAAAATATTTCCGAAAAGTCAGGAAAAATTATTATAGAGGTACACAAGCAATCCTCTTTGTATTTGATGTTTCTAGGCAAGAAACGTTCAATAATATTATAAATTGGGTAAAGGACGTTGAATCGGAACTTGGAGATTTAAAAGGGCAAAAAATTAAATGTCTATTAATTGGAAATAAAATCGATCTACCAGATAGACAAGTGAAGATGATGGATGCTAAAAAGTTTGGAGATTCACTGGGGTTTAATTTTATGCTAACTTCTGCAAAAGACGGCACTAATGTAAACAAAGCTTTCGGTAGAATTGCCACAAAATTGGCGGTTGACAATCTTTTAGTCTGAATTTTAAAAATTCATTATGTTTTTTAAAAATAAGTTCCGCATTGATTACAAAAAACAGAATCTTCTTTTATTATAGCTCCACAATTTGAACAAAATTTTTTGCCTTTAGCTGGTTTACTCTTTTTATAAGGGACTGCTACTTTCATTTTTTTTAGGGCCATAGGTTCTTCTTCTTTGATTTCTGGCAGTTTAATTAAGACAATGAAAGGAATAGAAGCAATTCCGGGTAATAAACAAAAATATGCACCAAATTCATTTGGTATTCTATATTCTTCTAACCATATTAAAAATCCAACACCTGCTGCTTCCATAATCTTAGGAATCAGCCAAAACATTAAGATGTAAAGTGAATAGATTAAAATGGCTATAATAGCTCCTCCTGCCATCAGCTTTTTCCCATATGAATATTCTAATAAATAAAAAACAAGACCCATTAACACTAACAATCCACCAAAAAGAGGAAAAAAGGATAAAACAGGAATGATATCACTCCAAACCCATGTTAAAGGTGAAAAAGTTTTTTCAATTGGAATAAAAATATCTGTTTGAAGCCAAATTAATAGCGAGTTCATTGTTAAATAAGTATCCCAAGGCAAAAAGTTCGATAGAATTATTAAACAACTGAATAATGCCAATAATAAATGATACATAATTTGAGTACGTCTAATATATGATGTCAAAATATCACCACATAAATCTCAAATAATTTAGAAATACACCGAATATAAGAATGTGAACATTATCATCCTTATCATTTGGATTGGGACACATTACAAACTCGCCATTAATGAAAGTTTGTTTAATTATCAAGATTTACTAAATATTTTTTTCTAATTAGTTCAAATTGATACTAAGTATAAATATTTAATTTTTTGAGAACTCGAATATAATATATAAATTTATATTATTTTGTATACACACTTAAATCAATTCATTTAGAAATAAAAAAATTGGTTGCGGAAGGGTAAACGGAGGCCATCAGAACGACACATGAAAGAAAAACAATAGCAGTTAATAAAGAAAATGCAGAAAATTTAGCTGAAATTGCTAAAAAAGAAGGCATGACGCTTTTTTCGTTAATTAATGAAATATTAGAAACTGCTATTTTTTCTTATGAAGCTAAACTTGGAAAATTATCCGATTTAATTAAAAACTACCAAGATTTAATGTTAGCCAAAGATATAGGTATGGTTCTAGTTCCCTTAAAATTAGAAAATTTAGTAAACAAACTCGCTTTTCAAACTGACGGTTGGGATGAACTGCTTACAAACTGGTACCAATATGGCAGATGGGTTGCAAATTATACAAAGGTTAGATTTTCAGAAAACAGATTAAAAATTTTTGAAAGTGTGAATAAAACTCTCTATTGGACTAATACCAAGTTTAATATCAAATTTATACCCGATAATGAAGATCCTGATGAAATTGAACTACGAGTTTTTGGACAGGACTTAGAAATTGAATATTTAGAGTGCATTGTAAGTGCTTATGAAGGAATTTTTCATGAATTCAAATATAAAACCACAAAAAAGGAAATTTCTCAAGGAATCTGCCTACTTAATCTAAAAAAAATAGAGTAATCCCTATATTTTCGTAATAATCTAATTTTTTTTAATAATTGAATTTGAAAAAAATTCAAATTTTAAAAAGGATGAAAATAAAAATAATTAGTAGTGAGTGGAAAAACAATCTTTCAATCCTAAACTCAATCTTTTAATAATATATTAAAAGACAAGGGGAGGTGATTTCCATTACCCAAGAGAGAAAGACTATAGCAGTTAATAAAGAAATTGCTGAAAATTTGGCAAATATTGCAAAAAGTGAGGGTGTAACTCTATTCTCCATAGTTAACGAAGCCTTGGAGGCAGTAATTTATTGTCATGAAGAAAAACTTGGAAAGTGCTTTGATGTTATACATAATTACGAAAATCTCATGATTGCAAAAGATGTTAATCTGATATTTATACCATTAAAATTAGGTAATTTGGTTCATAAATGGGCGTTTGAAACAAAGGGGAAAAAAAAAAATATTAAAAGAGTGGTTTAATTATGGTAAATGGATTGGTAGTTATTCTAAAGCAAGATTTCCTAAAAAAGAGCTAAATAAAATTGCAGATGTAAGTAAAGATTTATTTTGGCATGATACTGAAGTTAAATTAAAGAAGATTCCAGATGATCAAAATCCAAAGGAAATAGAATTACGAATTTTTGGACAAACGTTAAATAAAGAATATATTGAATGCATATCTAAAGTTTATGAGGGTATTTTATACGAATTTAAATTTAAAATGTTAGAAAGTGAGATTTCGGAAGGAATTTGTTATTTAAAGTTTGAAAAAGTTATTTAAAAATAAAAGCGAATATTTTTATTATCTAAAACATTTCTATAAATGCGAATATTTTTATTCCGAAAAACATTCTTACAAATTTTTGGGATATATTATGCCAAAACCGGAAATTGAAATAAGCAATGGCGAAGCGAGCCCGATTTTTAAAGCTTTAGCATCAAAAACCCGCTGGAAAATTTTGAAATTACTAAAAAGCGATAAAAAATATGATATTTCGCGAATTGCTGAATCTTTGAACCAAACTGAAGCAAATATCAGCGCCCAAGTAAAAATTCTTGAGAAAGCAGGTTTGATAATAAGCCATTACGAACCAGGGGAACGAGGTGTTAGAAAAATTTGTGAACCTGCTTGTGAAAAACTCATTATTAAAATATTTGAATGAGTTTATTCATTATTTTATCACTTTTCGGCTTGAGTCTTCATTTATTAAAAGTAGTTTTCAAGTATCTCAAGATAGAAGACTATTAGAGAAAATTTTTATTTAAAAATATATAATCTACAAAAAACTAGATAAAAAAATTGATGAAATTTATGTCCTTTTTCTTTAAAAAAGCAAAAAATCTCTCAGAGAGAATAAATGAATGGAACAGAAAATCTAAAATAATGATAATCGGTCATCGAGATGGGGATGGTATTTCTGCAACTAGTGTGTTATTACAAGGATTAAAGAAGTTAGGGTTTCTTAAAATTATACCACATATTTTACTTTCTCCAGATCTTGATAATTTAGATTCTTTATTGAGAGAATATTCTCCAAAATACGTCCTTACATGTGATATCGGTTCTGAATTTGCTCCTATTCTTAAAGAGCATGTTTCAGACTATTTGATTACAGACCATCATCCAAATAAATCAGGTGTGTATGGTGAAAGACAATTAAATTGTATTGAATTTGGATTAAATGACGAAATTGATGCATCGGGATCGACGACTGCATTCTCATTAATTAAATATTTATTTGATAATTCATTTTGGGAAACAAATACCGGAAAAGTTATTCTGGCCTATGCAATCTCAGGAGCAATTTCTGATTTTCAATTTCAAAAAAAAACTGGAACAATTAATGAAGTTATATTAAATATGGCTAAAGTATATGAGGCTGTAAGGGTTACTACAGATATTTCGTTATTTGGTAGGGGACTTTATCCTGTGTATATTACAATAAATAGATCTGGGATACCTGGATTTTCAGATTATCATTTTTGTCGTGATATTATAAATTCTACAATCAAACCCAAAGATGGCGATTACTGGAGAAGAATAATTGATTTAAATAAAGAAGAAAAACAGCAATTAGTGAATATTATCATAAACCGTATCATCTCAATCGCCAAAACAGATGTAAAGAAGTTTTTGAAAAAAGAAGTAATTAGCCCTGTATATGACTTAGAAGCTTTACGTGGATGGGATTGTACCAAAAATCCGGATGGGAGATTTAGTTTGGATCCTAGAGAGATTCTCCATCGAATCAACTATTGTTGCAGGCTAGGTCATTGGGATTTAGCACTAACTCTTTTGAATGACCAAAAAGTACCTACGGAGATCCTAAATAGGATCGAAGAATTGCATAAATTAGGAGATCAAGAAGTTGCTGAAGCCTTAGAGGCTTATAATAACGGAGTTCTTCCTATTAAAACTGCGTGTGAAGGTAAAGTTGTTATGATTGATTTTTCTGATTATATTTTTTATGATGAAGTTGGCGTTGTAGCTGGAGTTATTATGAAACAAAATCGGGACCTTGAAATTGTGCTCTCATCTTGTCAAATGGATAAAACAGGCCAATATAAAGTAAGTGTACGGGCACATGAAAAAATTTGGGAAATGATAGATCAAGACACGGAATTTGCTGACGCTAAAAAAGTATATCAAAAAACAAAAAACGAATCAAAAACAGATATACAATATGGTGGCCATAGATTTGCCATGTCTGGTTATTTACAAAAAGATGTTATTCCTAATCTATTTAAAAATATGGTTGATTACTATAAAACGCTTTCTTAGCCTTCTGTTTACTTTCTTTATCTTAAAATTTCTCTCATTATTATATCAAAATTTTCTCAATAAAAATATATTATATTGCGAATTTCAATATATGTCTCCATTTAAATTGGATTTTTAGCAATTATTTTCTTTAGTTTTTACATAAACAGTGCAATATCGCGAAATTTCGACTCAAATCAAAAAGCTATTAATAGGGGTTTAAATATAAAATTTTCAAGAGGTAAAATAAGGAATTTTTTTTCTTAAATCTTGGATCTATGTGTAGAAAATGGTTGTACATAATCTATACTTACTGGAAAAAGACGGAATATCTTTAGTAGATATTACCGTAGGGAGTCTTAAAATAGATCCAGATTTAGCTTCGGGTTTTTTTGCAGCAATTCTAAATTTTATTCGAGAGCTTATGAAATCCGATAAGGAACTTATTACAGATATGGGAATGCTTAATAATCGATTATATTTTGTACATCTGCCTCCTTTGATAGGAGTAATTTCCGTTGATTTTGAGGATGATGGGGAAGAGGTAACTTCAGTTGTTAAACATATCCTAGAAGAATTTAAAAATAAGTATGATTTGACTAACTGGGACCACGATGTTTATCCATTTAGGCAATTTAGAATATATATGAAAGATAAAATAAAAAACGTTTTAGAAAAGCTCAAATATAAGATATTTTATAACGCTTTCAGAATATATAATAAATATAAGAAATATAACATAGATGTTGAGTGGAACGCCAAGATTAATCAATTCCTTCAAAAATTTGAGCCTCAATTTGAACTTTTAACTGGAACTCGTTTTGAATACATGTATTCAAATATAATGGGATCAGATATAATACAATCTGCAGATATAAGACCCGATATTGCTACCGAAACCGAATTGTTAATCTCAAATACAAGCATTAATATCTGGAATAAAGATTTATTTCATGTTCTCAGAGATGCATACAAATTCCTAGACGAAATCGATTCTTTTTTTGCAGCATTACATCAATCCTAAATTATATCTAAGCTGAATATTTGCAAATTCATTTTTAAAACTATATTTTGCTATAAAAAATATTTGAATAGGAATTTTGATCGAATTCTATGTTAATTTACAGTTATTAGAAATTTAAAAAACTGAAATAACTTTGTTACTTCTTAAAATTCTATAGATATTTACATGAAACACGATATAAATTTAAAATACCTAATTTTAGAGATGACATAAATGAATAAAAAAGCAACTGTTGGAATCTTTATCATAATAATTGGTGGTGTTGGTGTTTATTATGGTTCATCAATGCTACGGGCTGAACCACCAGCTTGGTGGATCCTTACAATACCATTACCAGAACCTACTGAAAAATGGGCTTTAATCGTATGTTCAGATACTAAATTTTCCTCGGACGAATCTCCAACTGGATGGGCAGGTGATGAGTATTTCGTTGTAGGCGGTCCGGGGCAAGCTGGAGAATTCTTTTTTGTAGAATTCGGTTCTTGTCCAGGTGAATGGGATCCAACTCATGGATGCGACTTACCTGCTCATTCTGGACCTGGGTCTGCAAATATTTCATGTGGTGGCGGTCCTAATGCTGGTTTTTGGACAACTTGGGATTTCGAAAACTTAAATCGTGGTACACCGTTTCCCATTAATGATTCGAACTATTATATTAATGTTACAGCTTGCATTAATACAACTAATTGTTTCGGTCCAGTTTCTGGATGGGAGACTAGTTGGGACTTAGGATCGGTACCGGGTTTTGGAGCTTATATTGGGTTGGTATGGTTAAATAGTACCAATCATTCAATAGGATCTACATTTTCCCAAAACAATTTTATTGGAACGAATCCTTGGACAACTGATACTTTACTAGCTTTGCCTTCTGTCGATGCACCTGCAGCCGCAGTAGGTTTCTCACCAGTACTTGTCCAAGATGGTTTAGGTGATTCCTATTTTGATGATATAAAAATATCGGTTAAACCCAATCCAAATGCATCAACAGGAAATATAATATATGATGGATTTCCTGCTCAAGCCATTCAAGCCTATAACGCCTGTCGTAATTATGGTTTCGATGATGATCACATTATGATGATGATTGATACAGGAGACCAAGGTGTTAATATTCATGCCACAGATTCAATCCTTAACGATTACAGCTACCATAAGAATTTATATCCTGGATGCTACGATTACGAAGAAGAAAATGTAACTAAAGCGAATTTTACGCGAGAAATGAATGTTTCTATTTCTGGTTCGTGGGCAAGTAAAATAAAATCTAATGATGATGTTCTAATTTATATGATTGACCATGGAACTTTTATAAATGCAGCTGATGCCGTCTTTCACTTTGTTAGAAGTGGAAATACCATAAATGAAGCCGAAATGAAAGCATTACTTGATAATATAAAATGTAAGCGGTTAGCATTGTTCGTTGATTGCTGTTTTAGTGGAAATTTTATAGATAGCTTAAACGCAAGTAATAGAATTTTAGTTTCTGCTGCAGGACCAAATCGTCTCAGCTGGTATTGGACTATGGCAAAACCGCAATATTGGGCGGGATCTTGGTTCTTTCACCCATTTTGGGAAGATCTAAATAATGGATTAACAATTCAACAAGCTTTCACGAATGCATCAAACTATGTACCATGGGGTCAAGCCAACCCTGTCGCTATTATACAAATTCCAATGGTAATAGATGCAAGTGGGCTTCTTAGTTCTTGGAATCCTCCCCTCTAATTTCTTTTTTTAATAGAAAGATTTAATAATTGTTATATTTTTTAAAAATTCTTTTGGAACAAAATTTGCGCATAATACTTTCAGTCATCTCTCCGACTCTTGTAAGTTCAATCTGATTAATCATCAACAAAATCCTTTTAAAAGGGAATTCCATAAATAGCGATAAGGTAATGAAAATGGTTGTTACAAAAAGAATGAATCAATCTGAAACACTGATTCTTAAATGGGATCGAAAATTTCCTTTCGACAAAAAAATTTCAATATTGAGATCTTATTTTAATCGTCCATTAGATCAAGTGGCC
>JABXJV010000167.1 GCA_013375355.1 Candidatus Helarchaeota archaeon | reverse complement strand
TCGAAATTTCGTCATTTGCTCCATTGCAATGATCTTCTATTTCTTTAATTTTATTTTTTAAAAGGTCCTTCATACTAGTAGTTATCTTTTCATGATCGATTTTACTTAATTGTGAGATTTCTGTCAGCTTTTTACTCACATCATCTATATACGTGTTAATGGTATTATCAAGTTGATTTTTCTTATCCAGTTCTTGTTCTGAAACGATTTGTCTCAAAACTTCGCTTCTCATTTTTTCTAATTCTTCTCTCATCTGTTCCATAGATTCTTGCCATAATAAAGGAATATCTTCAGCAGCTAATTCAAATTCTTCTAATAATTTATTAGTGTCTAGAATGAAATCTTGGATAAATTGAGCTGTATCTAAGGTAAATTTTAAAATCTCGTTAATCGTACTATTAAGTTTTTCATTAGCAAGATCATACTTATTTTTATCAATAAATCGTTGAATTTGGTTTGGTATTTCCTCAAGCTTTATATTAAAGGTCTTCTTTCTTGATTCAATAATGTTTTTTAATTCCTCCCTTTTATGGATCTTTGAACGAATAGTTTCTAATTTTTGATGAGTCAAGTACCTTTTTGTATTCCATTGATTTTCTAACCAACCTTCAAAAGGTTGTAATTTTTCTTTTAATTCATGAGAAACGATTCTTTTACTTATGCTTAAATCTTCAGAAATTATGACATTTTTTAAGAATTTGACTTTTTTTGTAATATGGGCAATTTCTCTCGACCTTTGTTGGACCTCTCCCGCAATTTTTTTAATGTTATCTTCTAAGGTTGAGATTTTGACCAAAATATCTTGCTTTTTTTTATCTAAATTATGGAGTCTACATGTATCAATAAAGAAAGAATTTAAATTATCCATATCCTCGTTAAAATTTTTTATATTTTCCTCTACATAATTTACTAGCTCATTTAATTTATTATAGGCATCGATTAGTTTTTCTTTTTCTATAATATTTTTTTCCAATTGTATTTTAAGACCTTCTAATTCATTTTCAACATTTTTGGAAATTGCTAACCAGTTTAAGTAAGAATCTAAAACATGTACTTTGATATAATTAAAACTATCTTTTAAAAATTTAACAGATTTATTATAATCTTCTAAATTATTTATTTTTTGATTGAAACTACTTTCTAATTTTTCCCTCGCCAATTCTACCTCGTCAATATCTAATAAATTTTTGATTTCCATACTAAATTCATCAGGAATTTTAAGAGCAGCGTTAATTAATTCTTTAATATGCTTATCTACATTTGACAGATTCTCCTTTTCTTTCATTACTTCATCAAAATCAAACCTTTGTTTTCTAACTAATACGTAATTAGGAATAAATTGGAGTTTTAGGTAGGTAGCCTTTTTTAAACGTTTTCTAGCTTCTTCTACTTCACCTATAATGAATTTATACTCCAAAAGTTTGTTTATGCTATTTTTAACGACTTCTTCGGAAGGTAAATAACTTGATCCCTTTGAAACAGGAATCTTGAGTGATTTTGCAAATTCTCCCAAATCAATAGAGACATTATGCATCTTTTTTAATTTTTTGATTATTTTGCTTGTTAGATTTCTCTCACTAGAGCCAAGCTTTTTTAAGAAACTATCGATAAGGTCTTTATATTGAATAAGTTCAACTGTAAACCATTTATATTCTTGAACTTTTCTTATAATCTTTAATACAAATTTTTCATCAACAAAATTGGAATCTGCAATATTGATTAAATAAATCTCTTTTTGTACATTAATTGATCTCAAAATGTCATTTTCTATTTGTTCTGATAAATCTGGAATTATTAATGAATTAATTGTAATAGCTTGAGCAGTGTCGATTAAATTTGATTCTGTATTAAGTGGTTGTTTATTATAACCACCATCTTTTCTTCTTAATTTCTGAAGGAATTTATCGTAAACTAATCCTCTATTAAAATTTAAATTTATTGCCCTCAAACAAGAAATTACCCAAAAGGTGTTTTCGAGGTCTTCTTCACCCTCTTCCTTTTCACAAAAACACCCATCATCTCTTTGAAACCCTAATAAATAGGAAACATTTTCATCTATTCGAGCAGAACCTTGAACAAGAATATCTGCTAGAATAATTAAGGAGTTATTAATATCACTCTTTGGTAACCTTTTAGATAAATACTTTGAGGCAAGGTTTAAATCAAGTTCATTTAATTTATCTAATAAATAAAATGAAGCAATTGCATAAAAAGTTGATTGTATTAATGTTTTGCCCCCACATTTTTTACAATTTCGATCGTTGCAATGAGAAAATCCATCTCCTCTCTGATTTTCTAATAAAAATTTCACTGTAATTTGCTTTTCATCCTCGTTTAAGTCAAATCCTAAAATCCTTAAGCTATAAATTGCATAAAAAGTCGAATGAACATCTGGAATTTCGGAACCTTCAGAAAAAAATCCTCCCCCTGATGAGCGAAATTGGAAAATATATTTTTCTATACTTTTTGGATTTAAATTATTTACTTTATTTAAATAATAAGCAGCTAACAGACCCCAAAATGTCCTCTTTAAACTACCAAAACCTTTGATTCTATCTTTCTTATATTCGTTTATAATGTACTTGGAAGCATTTTGAAATTCTGCTCTTAATAAATCATGGGTTTTCTTTAATTTATATTGCGGAATTTCCCAAAATGGAAGAAATCTATGATTCATAATGTAAGTAAATAATATATTCTATTTTAATTTTGTTAAAACTGCAAATTAATAATTTTTTTAAGTTCATAGAGTGCATATTTTAATAAAGAGGCATTAAAGTGAATATAAATTGGAATTTTGTTGATTTGATGAAAAAAGGAAGGGAGAATTATATTAATGATAGGAAATTTAGGGATTTTTTTAGAAAAATCATTAATTTAAAAGGAAATGAAAAAATATTAGATGTAGGTTGTGGGATTGGAACAGTACCTCGATTAATAAATAAAATATATAAAGATGTAAATCAAATATTTGGAATAGATATAGATCAAAATTTAATAAGATGGGGGCAAAAGCACTGGGGTAAACCCGAAAACATACATTTGTTACATGCTGACGTCTATGAAATTAAATTTCCAAAAAACGAATTTAATATAATAACGTCCTTTGGTTTATTAGAATGGCTAGAAAATCCTTTAAATGCGTTAGATGAAATGATAAGGGTTAAGAAGGAAGAAGGTAGATTCATAACCTTAGTTATAGAGAAAAGTAAATTCGAAAAATTTCCAATTAATAAGCAAGATTCTTATTTTTACAACGAGTATTTAAAGGGTGTAGAGAAAATGGGTTGCCCAATAGAAAATGAAGGAGATTATATTCAGAGTTTATTCTCAAACCGTGGAATAAGTACCAAATGGTATAAATATATATTCGAACAGACAACGAAGATAACTGAAAGATTAATAGAGTTATGGGATAAAACTTTTAATAAATCCACTTATTTGAAACTTATTAAGTCTTCAATGGATTTCTACTTCCAATTCTTGAAAAGTGTGGGATGGACCATTGAAAAATTTACGAGATATCTTGAAGATGAGCTTTCAATGAAAAAAAGAATTGAATTCCTCCAGCAACATCTTGGAGAGGATATGATTCAAAGAACAACTATGGTTGTTTTAGATTCATAGAAATAAAATATCAATAGAAGTTGCATTTGAATGATTATTTTTAATAATTTAAAATCTAATAAAAATTAAAAAATCTAGTAATTGAAAGATATTTGGATGATGAAATGAATTCCATTGCAAAATTTTTAGAGGAAAATGGTCGCCATTTATTATTATTTGGTGGCAAAGGTGGTGTTGGAAAGACCAGTTTAGCCTCAGCAACAGCACTTTGGGCAGCAGAACATGAAACTAAAACTCTTTTAATTTCTTCAGACCCTGCACATTCTTTAAGTGATGTCTTTGACCAAGATTTGACGGGTGGAGAAATTGTACCTGTAAACGGAATTTCTAAACTCTCGGTTAAAGAAATCGAAACCGCTCAAGTTGCTAAAGATTATCAACCTTACCTCGATAAATATCCTGAATATAAATTTATTTTGGGAGATTCTTTAGAATTGGTTCCAGGTATGATTGATGGATTTAGTGTAATAGACTTAAATAGAACCTTTAATTTACATTCAGATTTCGATCTTATTATAATCGATACTGCCCCAACAGGTCATACTCTGCGTTTTCTATCTTTTCCTGATTTCATGAAGGGCACTGCGATGCGACTTATTCAATTACGACAAAAAGTTGGCGCTTTTGCTGAGAAACTTGCAGGCTTTTTTCGTAGAAAGAAAAAAGAAGATAAAGAAGGATTTGAGGATCCCGCAGAATTCATGAAAAAAATAAAAGATTGGGCTATTAGAACAAAAAATTTGTTATCAAATAAGAAAATCACACGATTTAATGTTGTAACCATTCCCGAGACTCTAAGTATTAATGAAACCGCTAGGCTAATAAACGAAATAAACAATCATGAGATTCCAATGGGACAAATGCTTGTAAATAAGATTTTTCCAATAAGTACTGATTGTGAATTTTGTAAGGCTAAAAAAACGATTCAAGATCAGGAGTTAAAGATAATTAAAGAACGATTTGGTCAATATAATCCAATCAATATTCCGTTTTTTAAAGAGCAAATCCATGGGATTCCTTCATTAAGAAAATTATACAAAATATTTCTGCCTGAAATTTAGAAAAAATAATAGATTTAAAAAATTCTTTGTTAATTTTAGTTTAAAGCCTTTATAACAAAATAATAAAGTCAATATGATTTAGTTAACTAAAAAAAAATTTTGTTAAAAAGTAAAATTAAGTAAAATTGAATTGACTTACAACTTTTATATTATTTAAAAAGGCTCGTAACCCATTTTATTGACTAATTATATGTAAAAAAGTAGGGTTTTTCGTATAGTTGCACTCATAAGGTATATATACTTTTGAGATCTTTATTATATCGAGGTATTATATATTTCTCAAAGGATAATTTAATTATTCCGTAGAGTGAGGAAAAAGATTAATACCAAAGGAATTATATTAAGTAAAATTAATACACAGAGGTTGTTAAAAAAAGTATAAAAATCCAATAAATATGTAATGGTAATGGGATGGCAAAAGGCTTACTTCTTTGAAAACTGCTTTTTTTACCTCTCCTTTATAATTATCCCCTCCCTCCCTTCTTCAAAGTCGTAGGCCGGCTTAAATCCCTTATCTTAATAACAATTTATGGATTTTTTTGATAACAACACTTTTTTGCTCTGATTTTTACCAAACAAACTACGTCTCTAATTTTAATTAGCCCATCTTACTTTTTTATAAATCTCATTACTTTTTCACATTTTTTTTACCTAAACATTTAAATAGTAGAGTTCTACTATAATAATGTAGATATCTACAAAAAAATAAAAAATGTGAATATATGTATTATCGTGGAAAACATCATAGAATCAGTCCAATTGAATTATTGGTGCTTAGAGTTTTAAAAGAAAAATCTCTTTATGGTAACGAAATCATAAATGAATTAAAAAAGGAGTTTGGAGACACTTCGTTTAAAGCAAAATCAGGAACAATATATCCTATTCTTAAAAAATTTCTAAAAAGAAATTGGATTCAAGAGGAATCAGGGGATGACTATAAAAGAAAATATCGTTTAACTGAAGAAGGAGAAAAAAAGTTAGAAAATATTGTGGATGACGATGTGATTGATGGATTTGAAAAATTTCATCATAAATTTTCGAATTTTTTCTCCTTTGACTTTCCTAGAAAAGATACTGATATGAGAAGAATATACCACCTAAAAAGAGAGATTAAGAGGTTAGAAAGACGAAAAAAATACCTTGAGGAACAGCTTTCGAAGATTTTACACGTTATTGAAAAGAAAGAGAATAAAATAAAAGAAATAGAGAAGGATATGAAATTTGTTAATATCCCAATCGAATAGTATGAAGGAGGTGAAAGAGGGAAATGAGCGAATTTAGAAAATGGTTTAAAAAATGGGATGATTCAATGGGATCTCATCATCCAGGGGCGCATCATTCTCCAAAATTTAATTTATTCGGGTCCTTGTTTGGTTTTAAATCTCCCATTGGCCGCATCTTAAGACGTTTAAGAATGGGTTTTTATAATTATGAAGATAAAGAAGATGAATATGTACTTCAAATTGAAGTCCCAGGTATTGAAAAAGATAAAATTAGTGCTAAAGCCAGTGCAGACACGTTAACGGTTGAAATTGATGGTGAACCACACTTTTATCCACTTCCACCGAATGTAGTAGCCGAGAAAGTTTATGCAACGTTGAAATTAGGGATACTGACTATTCATTTACCAAAAAAAGAACCTGATCGTACGGTTGATATAGAATAATGGAAAAATTTTTCATTAATATCTGAAATTTTCATCTTTTTTGAAAGAAATTAGTATAATATTATGAAATTTTTATGAATTAAAAAAAAAAGAAGGTGATAAAAAAATGATAGCATCTCTTGGAAATGTGACTTATGGTATGAATCTATCTACGCTTGAAAGAAAAGAAATAAGATTCTTTTTAGATTTGATAGATTTAATCTTCAAATTAAAGAATTTTCTTTAATTCTAGTAATTCTTTAATGAGATGATCCGGAACTGGGTCTACTTTCCAATCTGTTCGAAGAATTAAAACTGTTGTAAATCCAGCGTTTTTAGCTCCCTTAATGTCAGTAAAGGGTTTATCACCAACCATTATACATTCTTTTTTTGAGGGTTTAACTTTAGCCATTTTGGCAATCTGTAAAAATGGTTCAGGATTCGGTTTAACTGACTTTGTATCATCACCTGGAACAATTATATAATCGAAATATTGTGCAATATTACTTTTTTGAATCCTTAAATTTTTCATTCCTTTCAATCCATCAGTATCTGATATTAGTGCGAGTTTATATTTATCCTTTAAATAATCTAAAATTTCAAAAGTATCCGGATAAGGTTCTGTGTTTTCAATAACGGTATTCCAATAGATCTCTGTTATTCTTTTAAGTTCATCTTGTTTTAATTCTTGTTTCACATTAAACTCCTTTAAAATCGGATTCCACCATAAATCACGATTGTAAAATTTATTTTTATTAAATTCCTTGTCTTT
>JABXJV010000022.1 GCA_013375355.1 Candidatus Helarchaeota archaeon | reverse complement strand
TCTTTTTTTAGAAAATGGAGTGTTGTAATTTCTCCATTATGATAAATATCTGACATAGTTTAACCCCAAATTAATTAATGAATTAACTATATGTGACGACATAAATATTTGCGTATTAAGGGCTGTATGCTGGTGTTGTCACCAGCATACTCATTTTAATTTAATCCCAAATTAATTAACAAATTAACTGAACATTGAACATATAACTTCATTCCACCCTCACTCATTTTAAGGGCTGTGTGCTGGTGTTGTCACCAGCACACTCATTTTAATTTAATCCCAAGTTAATTAACAAATTAACTGAACATTGAAAATATAACTTCATTCCACCCTTTTGGTCCAATCCCTTCCATTAACTTTACATTCAATAACATAATATCCTGGTCAAACCGCCCATTGACTTTTTGAACTGCAAATGGATGCGTCACATTTTCAAGCATAGGAATATCATTCTTACTGTCTCCTATACCAATAGTTATCAAAGGTTCTTCAACGTAATTCTTTTGATATATATCTGCAAGAATTCGCACCGCCATCCCTTTATCGTTCGGACCCATTAGATGAAAAAATCTTGCTCCCCGAGTTAGAAAATACGGAGTATTGAGCAGTGACTGCTCAATCTTTTTTATTTCAGTTTCGTCATCCAATATGAAAGGCTCTGAATATTCACGTCTTGACGCTTTCTCTGCATCTTCAATTGAAAGTTCTGTAATATCTGAAATCTCTTCCAAATTCATATCACTAAATCCTCGCATAGAACAAGAAACAATCTGTTTTAATTCTTGGAATTTTTTTCTGATAGCAGAATAATCTAATCCTATTTCAATAATCCAGTAATTCTCACGCAAAAAACCTTTTTCAATTGTCTTCTCAAAATAATCCTCTGGAATAAAAATAGCTCCCCCATTTTCAACAATAAAAGGCTCATTATTCCTTAATCTGAATCTGACCTCCTCTATTTCTAATCTTGTTTTACTTGAACATAAAATAAGGGGTATATTTTTATCTCTCAGAATATCTAATCCATCTTCCGCTTCATCAAACTTATATCTATTATCCAACAATGTTCCATCAAGGTCCGAAAAAACAATATACATTCCACGCAATAAATTTTTTATATTACCTCATTAGGTATTGAAATTTAATAGCTAAAATATTATAATAAATTTACAAAAATGCAAGATAAAATAATTAGAACTCAAAAAACTCATCAAAAAAATTTTTTATTTATTCTTATATAAAAATTATCATTTACATTTTGAATAATTTTAATTATAATATTAAAAAATAAATCAAACTTATTATGTAAACCAACTATTAAGATATACAATAAAAATGAAAGAAGAAATATACAGCAGTCCAGAATTTGAAGACATCCCCTTAAGTGGAATTAGAAAAGTTATGTCTCACAGATTAATCCAAAGCAAAGCACCAATTCCACATTTTTATCTAACAACCGAAATTGATATGGAAAAAATTATTTCATTAAGAAAATCACTACACGAAACAATAAAAGATGTAAAAATTACATACAACGATATATTTATTAAATTAGCAGCACTAACTTTGAAAAATCACCTATACATGACTTCAAGTTTCAGAGGTGATAAAATCAGAAGATTTAAAAATATTCATATAGGCTTTGTAGTTGCAATCGATGATGGGATTATAACACCAATAATAAAAGACTGCGATAAGAAAAACATAAAAGATATAGCACTTGAATCAAAATCTTTGATAGAAAAAGCCAGAATAAAAAAGTTAAAAAGAAATGAATACGAAGGGGCTGTTTTCACCATATCCAATCTCGGTATGTATGACATTGAAAACTTTTCCGCAGTAATAAATCCACCCGAAGGTTCAATTTTAGCCATTGGCTCAATCATCAAAAAACCGACCGTTATAAATGACCAGATAAAAATCAGGCATCGAATGAAAGTTACAATATCCTGCGACCATAGAACAATAGATGGAGCAGTAGC
>JABXJV010000166.1 GCA_013375355.1 Candidatus Helarchaeota archaeon | reverse complement strand
TTATTATTTAATATATTTTCAAAAATAGTAAAAACATTCATAAATTCTTCTTTCCCCTCATATCTCTCCTTCAATTCCTTAATAATAGTGCCAATTCTCATCATTGCATCGAGATTTAAAGGATAAGGGGCATTCTCTAATATTCTTATAAGAGATGGAATATCGAAAGGATTCTCAAGAATTTTAAGATAGGCAATAACATCCTTAATCTCTTCTCTGTCAAAGTATCCGCCTCCGATGGAACAGAAAGGTATACCCTTTTCACGAAACACCTCCTCAAAAACTCTGGGATATGTTTTTGACCGGAATAACAAAGCAATATCATTCAAAGATACACCTTCATTACTCAATTTTATAATCTCATTCGCAACAAATTCCGCTTCATCCTCTCTGTTGTCAGAATAAAATATTTTTGTTGCAGTTTCATCCTTGTATCCCTTTTTATAATTTTTTATTTCCAGAAATTTTCTCTTCTTAAAGAAATATGGGTCTTGAAATATGGTAAAATTTGCCAGGTCCAGTATTTCGTTATAAGAGCGGTGGTTCTCTTTAAGGAATTTTTCTTCTCCCGAAAATACCCTTATATTCTCGATTTCGGCATCTCTCCATCCAAAAATAGACTGTTTATCATCGCCAACTACTGTCACATTTTTAAAATTGTCTTCTGATAAAAGTTTTAAAATCTCAAACTGACCAAAACTTGTATCCTGCATCTCATCGATTAATATGTACCTGAATTTCTTTCTATATCTCCCTGCTATATTAGGATTATCCTTCAATAAATAATATGCATTCAACAAAATATCGCTGAAATCCAGAACTTTTTTCTCAACAATCTTCTTTTGATAATTATTGTAAAGTCTCAAATACAATTCTGCATATTCAAATTCAGTTTCATAGTTCCCGTCTTCACCAAATTCTTCCTTATATTGTTCAATCTTTTCAAAAATAATCTTATTAAAATAGTTTTTATCAAGTAATTTTATTTTCGCTTTTTCTATAATCTCAAACCCATTTAATAAAATTCCCCTTATATCTGTCAGATTAATATTTTTCAAATTCAATATAAAATCCCTATCAGTATTCTTTATCATTTCATTTATGATTTCATCCCTTAGAATTCTTCTATCAGTATTATCCATAATTTTAAAATTACTGTCAATGCCGCTTATATAAGTATTTTCGAATATCAGCCTCAGCCAGAATGAGTCGAAATTATATATGTTTGCCTTTAACATTAGATAATCATTGCCTATGACTTCTGAAACCTTTTTCTTTAAATTGAACGCAGCCTTTTTGGTAAAGGTCAGAGCAAGTATATTTTCAGGATTAATATTTCTTTCCAGGACTAAATGCAGGTATCTATACGCAAGAACTGTAGTCTTTCCAGTTCCCGCACCAGCAACAATCTTCAGCGCTTTATCAATCGGAAATTTCACAGCATCTATTTGCTCTGGTGTAAGTCCAGAATACATATTTTTTAAATATTCTGTCATTTTAAAATATAGTAAATCTATAATTGAGATTGGTTGCAAATATTCAAGTATTCGCATCTATAACCACGATAAGTTCTGCACTCCGTATTATCACCTCTATTAAAACCTGTCCTTTCCATCGCTATATCATCAAGAATAGAAACCAACTTTATTTTTACTTCTTCCATTATCTCTGGAGTAACATGTCTTATTCTACCCTTAACATCAAGATTCATTATAGGAATTTCAACCTTCTCACATCTCCGCTTTTTATCAAAATCGAAGAATATATATGAAAAAATAGATGGATTAATGCCAAGTGAATCTTTTGCACCATAGTAATACACGGGCATCTGAAAATCTTCACTACGTGTATAAAACATATTTATCAGTCTATTCTCTTTACCATTACCACTCTTTTTGTAATCAATTATTTCATAACTGTCATCTCTCTTGTCGATTCTGTCAATCTTTCCTGAAATTATATATTTGTTATTCAGATACAATTTAAATTCCTTCTCAGTTTCATAGACATTTTTAAAATATTTCCCATATCTATTCATATAATCAAGAATTCTTCCAGTAATATAATTCTTCCATACAATCTCGTAAAATTCGTTGTCAAATTCACCTCTATATCTTTCCCAGACCTCATTTAATATTTCATTAAAAACGTTCTCATCGATTTGAGGATATTTCTTCTGATTATGAAGGTTTTGCACAATCTCATGTTCAATGCTCCCTATAATCAAATGAATGCTCTTCGGTCCCGGTATATCTAATACTCTTGAATAATAGAATTTTCTCGGACATTCAAGATAATTCTTTATTGATGTATGACTGTATGTAAAGTTAGCACCAATATCCCTGCTGACAGGTAATTCTGGTAAACATGGCTCTTCCATTAATAAATAATTTTTGTCCAAATACCCCAATTTATATTTATCAAGCATATTTGAAAATTTCTCTTTATCAAGTCCATATCCAATAAATCTTTTTAATACAATTTCCAGTTCTTCTTTAGAAGTTATGTGTTCATCTACCTCTTCGTTAGCCTCACCTAATCTGGTAGCCCTTTCAAAAAAATCAGAATATCCGTTCTCTTCATAAATCACTGAATGTCCGTTGAGTTTAATCTTCTCACAATTTTCTCTGGTAATTTCTTTTCCCCCGAATATATTTTTCAAAAATATTGAAGGGGCAACCTCCTCGATTGCTGGTATATTATTCGGGAACGAAAGAAAAACCCTTTCCTTTGCTCTGGTCAGCGCTGTAAGGAATAAATTTTTTTCTCTTGTTATATGTTCATTAAAATCTACTTCATTTGTAA
>JABXJV010000165.1 GCA_013375355.1 Candidatus Helarchaeota archaeon | reverse complement strand
CTCTAATATTATATTTTCTGAAATTTTTATTGATAAATTGATTGACTATATTTTATTTATTTAGTAAATTTTTACTGAACTTTGGTAAATTTCCATAGGACAGACATACCTGTCCGTCTCTATATTATGGTGAGTCATTCTTATCTGAACTATCACATAGATTATTGTAAAAATTTTATCTTATCCTCGGTAGAGGAAAGGTTTAAGCATCTCGATTATTCCAGATAATTATATAGTTCATTTTCCCCCGAGTACTTGGAAGCTCCAATTTGGAGGAGTATAACAAAGTTGACTCTCTTTTAAAAAAGACACCAGGTGGTATGCAAAAGTAGATAGTTTATAATTATAAAAGAGATAAACAAAAGGTAAACAATGATATACAGTATGACAGGATACGGAAGAGGGGAATTTAGGGTCGATTCTACTGTTATTAATGTGGAGATTAAGTCTGTTAATAGCAGGTTTTGTGAAATATTTGTAAAGTTGCCTGTCAAATTTACAATTCAAGAAGAAATGTTGAAAAATTTTATTAAGGATAATTTAAAGAGGGGTAAGATTGATGTTTTTGTTGAAATTTCTGGAAGAGAAGATTTTGAATCGGTGATTGAGGTAAACGAAGAAAAACTTTATGGATATCTTAATGCTGTGAAGGAAATAAAAAAGAAGTTTAAGGTTGAGGGAGAAATAAGTATTCAAAATATTCTTGAAATTGAGGATATTTTTGTAAAAAGAGAAGAGAAAGATATAGTTGAGAGGTTTTGGAAAGGAATAAATAGGACAACATCGGTAGCGATAAAAAATTTAATTAAATCACGGAGAGAGGAAGGAAAAGACCTCGAAAAGGATTTGAAAAAAAGAATAAACAATATAATTAAAAATCTTAAATATATAGAAAGAATCGCTGAAAAAAGGAATAAACAAATTTTCAAAAGACTTAAGGAAAGAGTAGATACATTAATTGAAGGTATTGAAAATATTGATAAAGAAAGACTGGAACTGGAGGTAGCATTATTAACTGAAAAGTATGATATAACTGAAGAATGCATTAGATTGAACCATCACAATAATTTCTTTCTGAAGACAATAAAAGATGGGGGTGAAGTAGGTAAAAAACTGGAATTTATTATCCAGGAGATGTCGAGAGAGATAAATACAATAGGTGCCAAAGGAAACTTATTTGAAATATCGGAATTTGTTATATATATTAAAGAAGAAATCGAAAAATTGCGTGAACAGGTAAGAAATATATTGTGAAGAACTAATTAGCCGGCTGGAAT
>JABXJV010000164.1 GCA_013375355.1 Candidatus Helarchaeota archaeon | reverse complement strand
CTCCTAATATTATGAGGATTCAGATATGCTCAACTAAAAATCTGAATATTGAGTAAGTTTTTTTGAGGGGGTCGGTGTCCCGACCCCCTTTCTATATTGATATGTTATCAACTGAAAGTCTGAATAATCCTTATTAAGAAAAAAATAATCTTTTTTAAAAAAATGAAAAACCTGCATTTTAATGTAGGTTTTTTCTTATTAATTGATTATATTATATTAACATAAATTTTCATCAAAATTTTACAAAGATATTTTAAACAGAATGTGGAATAATAAAGGAGACAGTTTTAGAAAATGAAAAGAAAAGAGAATATTATTGTTTTGGTTTTTTTGCTTTTTTACTTTACCGCAACTTGGGATAATAGTAAAGGTTTTGAATATAAGGGGGGGATATTTAAATGTCCGACTTATTTAGTAGATAAAGTTGAGTTTTGGAAGGATATATATACAAAGTATGGTAAAAACCATATTGTTATCCACGACCGCGAAAATCCGAAAATTATTTATGAAATAGTAGATTTGGAGAAGGAATTTAAAAGGGGTAAATACACTGCCAGACAAAAAGAGAAAATTATTAAAAAGTATAAAGATAAATATATCGATATTTTTTCAAAATTAGAAAGATATAAAGGTTCGGGAGAAAAATTATCCGGGGATGAGCATCGTATTTTCAAGTTGTTCGAAAAAATCGATAAAAGGAATAAATTTTACAGAGCAAAAAGAAATATCAGAACACAAGAGGGCTTGAGGGATAAATTTATTGAGGGTTTGATTACTCGTGGAAAATATATAAGGAAAATAAGAGAGATTTTAATTGAGAACGGTATTCCTGTTGAGATTTCTGCTCTTCCCCATGTTGAATCATCATTTAATACGAATGCAAGGTCAAAGTATGGTGCGGTTGGAATCTGGCAATTTACAAGGTCTACTGGAATAAGGTATCTACGCATCAATTCATTTATTGATGAAAGGAAAGACCCGTACGCTTCCACAAGAGCGGTTGCAAAGTTATTTAAGAAAAGTTATGAAGAATTGAAAAGTTGGCCCCTTGCTATTCTTGCTCATAATTATGGTATTTCTGGTGTTAAAAGGGCAGTGAGAAAGTTAAATACAACTGATATTTCTGTGATTACTGAAAAATATAAAACCAGAAGATTTGGATTTGCATCCAAAAATTTCTATCCCGAATTTCTTGCCGCTTTAGAAGTAGAAAATAATTATCAAAAATACTTTGGCAAAATCAATATAGAAAAGAATATTGAATTTGAGTCTATAAGATTAACTTCTAATACTTGGATATACAAGTTATTAGAGAAACTTAATATTAAAAAAGAAGAATTTGCAGAGTTGAATCCTCATATAAATAAATCTGTATTTTCCTATAGAAAATATATTCCAAGGAAAACTGTAATATATTTACCCATCGATAAATATATTGCTTATAAAGAGAATTTCAAGAACATAGAAAAAGATGTTTTTAAAGATAGTGATGTAGTATTAAAATCAAGAAGAGTTGTAAAAGTTGAAAAGAATTTGAAAATTAGTGAACCCGATTTTTCTGTATATGAAGATAAAAAGAATAAAGAGTATTTCTGGATATATGTCAACCCTGAAGAGACAATATGGCATTTTGCAATGTGGTCAGGAGTTTCGGTCAATTCTATAAAAAGAGCAAATAACTTGAGGAGGTCTAATTCTTTAAAGATTCATCAGAAAATCAAAATTCCTTTATCATATAAATACTATCAAAAGTTTGAGGAGGAGAGGAAAGAATATCATAAGAAAATTGAAGAGGAATTCTTCAGGATTTATGAAATTGAGAGTTTAATTGAACATAGAATCCAGAAAGGTGAAAATGTATGGGATATATGTTATCATATTTATGGAGTGCCGTTATGGCTTATTTCTAAATATAATGACTTAAAAAAATTAAAGAGGGTAAAACCCGGTGATAGAATCATTATACCACTGGTGAGAAAGAGTGTTTGAAAATTGACGTATTCGAAATAGTATTAGTTTAGATTTTTTGATTGTATTTTTTTATATTATTATTTATTTTAAATATTGTATTTAAAAAAACAATTTTTTTTAAATAAATTTATACAGTAATGGGAGGATATAGAATATGAAGATAAAGGAAAAAATGGAGGGAGATATTGCAATATTGCAGATAAGTGGAAAATTGATGGGAGGACCAGAGACTCAGGAACTTCACGAGCATATTAAAGGCTTAATAGCAGACAATATCAATAAAGTTATTATTGACCTTTCAAAAGTGAAATGGATGAATAGTTCTGGTTTAGGTGTATTGATGGCAAGTTATACAACCATAAAAAATAAGGGAGGAGACCTGAAACTCGCCAATGTGACTGATAAGGTTAATAGTCTTTTGATGATTACTCAATTAATTACAATATTCAAGACATACGATACAGTTGATAGGGCAATAGTAAGTTTTCGAAAAAGTACCGGGAAATGATAATTTTAATAAGGAAAGCAGTCTCCTTTCTCTGTAAATAAAGTAGAAAAGAAACTTTATATTAATAGGGGCAAAATTTTATTTGTCCCTTTTGTTTTATATATCAGGGCGGGGTCTTTTAGCATTTTTTATATTTGTTTCACGAATTCGATTTAATTCTTTTTCATCTCGAATAATATGGTCAAAAAAATTACATTGCCATAATTTGGCGCATGGTGTTTTTCGAATTTGATTTATTTTTCTTGTGGTAAGGGCGAAGCATTTTTTTGTCTATAATGTAAATTTTTTGAAAACTCTTTAGTTGAATGCTTCGCCCCTACCAAATATACATTATGTCCATCCCACCATGCCCACGTAGGGGCGAACGGCCCTTAGCCCCTACATAAATTGTATTATGATATTGTATTACCGATTGTATCACAACCTTTTTTTATTATCTATTCCGCACTACTCATTCTCTACCACGTCCATTACCCACAGGTCTGCTAATTTCTCACTCCACGTGAAATAGAGATACTGCCCATCTGTTGCCGGACGAATTCCACCGATACTGCCTGACCTTCCGGAAAAATCTGTCAATTGACGCTCGGCACCGTGCTCAGCGGGCACCTCCCAGATGTTCCCTGCCCCCTCTCGTTCTGCTCTGAAATAGACCTTCTTTCCATCAGGTGACCAGACACCCCTACCGGCGCCTCCCTCCATCAGGGGCTCGGGACGCCCACCCGCTGCCGGT
>JABXJV010000163.1 GCA_013375355.1 Candidatus Helarchaeota archaeon | reverse complement strand
TAGATGCCCACCACGTGCTCCTGTAAAGATAAAGGGTTTAAAAAAAGAAGTAAAACAAATTATGTGAAAGTTTGGGTAATAGCTTAAATATAAGTTTCCTTTTTCCAAATTGGGATTTTCAAGAGGGAAAAAATTAATAGATTTTAATGATATATCTATTAAAGTATTATGAAGGAGATTTTTGTTTGGAAACTAAAAAGAGTATTCTGGATTTGATTAAGTCAAGGCGAAGTTGTAGGAAATTTAAACAAGACTCGGTCCCAGATGAAGATATAATGGGAGTGCTGGAAGCAGCAAAATGGGCACCTTCAGGTGGGAATTCTCAACCATGGAAATTTATTATTATTAAAAATAAGGAAACAATGGAAAAAATTGTAGAATTGATTCCTTATAGAGAATTTCAAAATTTTTTAAGGCTAGCCCCTGTTCTAATTGTAGTTTTGGGTAATTCAAAAAAAATGTGGCATATAATTGACGGCTCATTAGCAACCCAAAATTTAATGCTTGAAGCTTGGGCAAGAGGACTCGGAACTTGTTTTTCAGCTTGGTGGCCTACGGCTCCAGAAAAAGTTGTAATACCAGTAAAGGAAATATTAAAAATCCCAGAAAAGTACGTGATAATTACAATGACTCCATTAGGCTATCCTATAGACCCACCAGAAGAAGCTTTCCATCTACCTCCATCCAGAAAGCCTTTAGAAAAAATAATTTCATATGAAACTTTTTCTAGCTAGAATAAATTCTAATTTTTTTTTATTTCTCTTTATATTTGAATATAGGTTTCTTTTTTCCAAATTGGAACAATCTTTTTTAATTCATTAATTACCCACTCACATGCCTTGAATGCATCTTTTCGATGAGCAGCCGAAACCGCTATACCCACTATTTTATCACCGACTTTTAATTTTCCAGTCCGATGAACAATGTATACATCCTCAATCTCAAATTGAGATTTTGCTTTTTCTATTATTTCTAGTAAAAGTTTTTTTCCCATTTCATCATAAGCTTCGATTTTTAGAGTGTCAACTGCTCTTTTTTGAGAAGTTCCCCTTACTATACCTACAAAAGTTACAACACAACCAATTTCTGGCTGTTTTATTTTATTTATGATATCATCAGTTGAGAAATCATCTTCTGTGATTTCAATTATCTCAACCGCCACCTACAAAGGGAAATAGTGCAACTTCATCTCCGTCTTTTAAAATCTCTTTACCTCTTGCATATTTTTGATTGAGTGAGACAAGTGTGACTTTCTCGTATTTTCTCAAGCCAGGATATTTCTCCATTAATATCTCACGCAATTCTAAAACGTTTTTCTTTCCGTCTAATTCAAGTTCAATTTCGGGTGTGCCTGTTTCTTCCCTTTGTAATGCAAAAAATTTAACTTTAATTGTTATTGCCATTTTAAAATCACTTTATTTAATTGAATTATTACAATGACATAATCGCTATGATATTAAAATCAAATTTATTTTTAAAATAATTTCAAATTGAATCCTTTTTTTAATGTGTTAGAAAGTGTATGGTTAATCGGTTATAAAGCTTTTTTGTGCTTAATTACTGTTTCAACCATAGCTTGAATATTTTCAATGGGAGTACCATAAGGAACTTCACAACCAGATGATAATATATAGCCTTTATCACCTATTTTTTCAATACAATTTTTGGATAATTCAATTATATTCTCTTTACTTTCAGAAAGTAATTCCGAAGTGCCTATATTTCCAAAAATACAGGTTTTTTCTGCTTCCATACGAGCATCCTTTAAATCAACAGCTTGATCAACTTCTAAGTAATCCGCACCTGTATCTGCCATAAGATGGAGAATGGGTCTAGTATTTCCGCAAATATGAAGCCCAACCTTTGCTCCATCCTTCTTTAATTTTGTAATTAATTCCTTTAATGAGGGGAAGCTCAGTTCTTCAAAATGTTTTGGGGATATCATATCACTACTTCCAGTTGGATCTGCAATAGTAATAGCGTCCACACCAGCTTCGATTTTTGCCTTTCCAAATATATAAATTAAGTTAAAACAAAGATCTACTAATTGGTTTAGAAAATCCATGTCCATATAAATTAAAAGCATCAATTTTTCTGTACTATGCAATAACCCAGAAAGTGTAAAAGGGGCAGGAAGATAACTTAATATTGGAACTTCGGATTTCTTTTTTAATTCTTTAATTAATTTAAGATTAATGGGAATACGTCCATCTTTTTTTGGATTAAGAGTTTGAATTTTTTTAAGGTCTTCTTTACTATTTATTAAAGGTTTATGAACATTTGGAGGTTTATCCTTAAATACTTGTAATTTTGAACCCAATGTGCTACTCAATAGAACAAAAGACCCTTCCCAACCTGCATAAATTCCATCATAACCGCATTCTTCCTGAGCATACAAAAGTGCTTTTAATTGTTTTCCTCCATTATTTAAGGCCTCATCTATATTCATATCCGACCATTTTGCAGCAGCATAAGTCAATTGAGGAATAACAGGTATTCTATCAACTTCTTTAAAGCTTAATGCATTTAAAAACCTGCTTTTTGAATCCATGATGTTAGCTCCATATTTTATTATTAATTTAAAATATTTTCTAAGTTATGATTTTAAAAAATTAACTTTTTTCCCTAAGTTCTGTTATGAAATTTCTTGCAACTTGAACTGCTTTTGGTGCATCTTCAGCGAAAGCATCGGCTCCAACTCGTTTTGCAAATTCTGAATTAACTGGGGCTCCACCAACCATGATCTTTACTTTATCTCGAAGTTTTGTTTGTTTCAATTCATCTATGACCTTTTTAAAGTATGGCATTGTAGTCGTAATTAAAGCGGACATTGCCAAGATGTCTACTTTTTCTTTTTCAATTGTTTTAATAAATCTCTCAGCTGTGACCTCCTTTCCTAGGTCTATAACCGTAAATCCAGCCCCCTCAAGAAAATATTTCACAATATTTTTACCTATGTCGTGAATATCTCCTTGGACTGTTCCCAAAACGACTTTTCCAGCACTAATTTCTTCATCAACTTTTAAATATGGTTTTAATAGTTTTAATGCTGATTCCATAGCACGAGCTGAAATTAATAATTCAGGAATAAAATATTCTTTTTTTTCAAAGAGTTCACCGACTTCATCCATTGCGGGAACCATGCTATCCTTTAAAATACTTTGGATGTCTAATTTTTGCTCAATAATTTTCTTAGCCAATTCTATTGCCTTATTCTGATTACCAGTTAATATTGCTTCACGTAACTCTTTCTTAATCTGATCTAAAGACATTTGATAATCCTCATTTATTTTGAATTAATAAATTTGTTTTTAATTTATTTCTTTAAAAATTTTCTTTTACTAAAATAAAAAGAGTTTTAATTTATTCTTTCGTTTTATATAATAAAAATGGGAGTCAAAAAAGAATACCTTATAAAATATCTATTAATTAATTAAAAAGAGGCGATTTTTTGGAAAATAAAACAAATTTTGGATTAGGACTAACTATTCACGTATTATCAATAGTTACTGCTATAATTCCTACATTTAATGATTTTTTATTCACTATTTTTTATTGGATTGGCATTTTAATTTTTTTAGCATCAGGGATACTATTACTTATAGGTGGTATACAAGATAAAAGGGATTTAATACTTCTAGGGAGTATATTTGGATTAGTGAGTTGTGGTCTTTTATTAGTAAGTACTTTTTATGGTATTTTCTGGAATGGTTCTCGAATAGGTACTCAGGATTTTTTACGTTCATATGCAGCTTTCTTTGTACTTCAGTATATGGATGATACTTCTAAAGGTATTGCTCCTATGATTATGGCACTTTTCTTTATTTTACCAAATCGCTACAAAACGGGCTTCTATGGTTCGGTCATCCATAATATTATGGCATTCGCTGGCATCGCCTTGGTATTAATAAATTTTTGGTTAAAAGAGTCAAAGTTTAAGTAAAAAAATTAGAAAATATTTTATTAATTACCTCTTCTCGCGAAAAATTGTCTTAATTCTTCCATAAGAGATCGGGGTTCACCATCTTGGGAATTATTTTGCAAGTCTGATGGATGTATATCGCTTCTGTTTGATTCATTACTTAATTGACTTGTATCTTCGGTGTGGGAATGATGTTCCATACTTGAAGAATTATTTTGCTCTTCCCTCATCTGTCTCCTTGCTGCGAAAAGTCGCCGAAGTTCGTTAAACAGTGCGATTCTTAATGGAAAAAGTCTTAAACGGGGATCTTGAGACCTAACATAAGGTCCTGGCTCTTCTACGGCATCTAAATTATTGGAATCAAGTGGAAATTTATAGCATTTACAACAATAAATTGGAACGTCTATTGAAAAATTATAATTTGATTCCGCTACTTTCTTACGTAATCCTAAAACTTTATTCTTTAACTGTTTATTATGAATTTTGCCACCACAAACAGAACATACAACTTCTGGAATTTTTATAGCATAAAGCAAATCCCAAATAAATTCCTCTTTTTCAGGATTATTTTCCCAGACTGATGGATCGGAATGAATGATTTTTAAAATGCGTTTGAATTCAAGAATATTATTTCTAGTTAATTGAATACCACTTTTATAAAAATCAAAATATTTAATAAAATCGAGCAGAAAATGAGTAAAATTCGGATCTTCGGGATCCTTCATTGAAAATGGCAAATTGTTTAGTTGATAAAATATTAAATCTAATTCCATAATTAAAAGATTTCGTGAATTTTTTTGAGTATTTGTAGATAGAATCCGTAATCCCAGATTTAATTCTCTTATCAAATTCTTTGTAAAATTTCGCTTTTCAGGATTGTATGGTCCGATGATTTTATTTTTATATCTCCCAAATAATTCTTTCATTTCATTAATTATCGGCGTTCGACTGTAATAAGACAAGAAAAATCCTCAATAATGGTTAAGATATTTAAGAAAATTATAACTTAAAAATCTAGGTTGATTTTATTAGGATATATGAAATTGGGATAGAAGAAAAAATGGCATAATATCTTAAAGAAAATAATTACAAGAATATTGATTTTTATATATAATCAAAAAATAGAGGAAAAATTAGCTTTCTTTAGCCTTTATTCTTTTTATGATCTTAAGAAGTTCTTCCCTACTATATCCATCACATAATGCACATCTAGAATTTATCATATGATCTAGATATACTGTCTTACCATGGGTGGGACATTCTTGTATTGATATGTCATTCCCCGCATTTGTTTTTGGTGAAAAGATTTTTCTAATTCTACTTAGCATTCTTAATTCACAAGAATATATTGAAAATGGAGAGATTTAAAGCTTATCTTGGCGGAATTGGCGATCTTATCTGTTTAAAAGAACATGTTAAAAACTTTATATGTTTCGAAAAAAAAGAATATCGATTTTAACATAAATATGAATTACATTAATATGTTAAAAATGAATAATTTGACATTGATAATGTTTAAATAATTTAACATATACCAGTCAATCAGAAATATTTGAAAATTTTCCATTTTTTCATTAATAATTTGTTAAATTAACAAACAAATGTATTAGTTTATTGGAATTCACCTTTTTTTGTCGATTAAATGTTATATCACTAATTAAATATATTTTTTCGACATTTACGACTAAAAATGATAAAATATTTTTTAATTATAAAATAAAGAATTTTCAAAAAATTGACATGAAAATGTAAAAAAGATATTATTTTTCGGGGAAGAAAAGGATTAAATAAAAAAATTCTCTAAGAAATTGAACTAGAATTAAAAAGGGTGATAATGCAATGGTAGATTTAAATTCTCTTGTTAAGACTGCTGATTGGAAGTCTGAAAAACATGCTCCGTCAATTGAGATAATAGGGGAAGCCAAGAAAGAAGGTACTGTTATAAAAGTCAGTGTAGGAAAAGAAATTGCTCATCCAAATACGACTGAACATTTTATTGCTTGGATTAATGTTTATTTTTTACCTGAAGGGGAAAATATAATCCATGTAGGTCAGTTCACATTTAATGCGCATGGAGCTTCTACTAAAGGTGCAAATGCAAGTACAGTTTATACTGCTCCTGAAGCAACAATAAACCTTAAAACGGAAAAATTAGGGACTATTATAGCATTTTCCTTCTGCAATATCCATGGTCTATGGAAAAACGAGTTAGATCTAAAAATATAATACCAAAAAATCTTATTTTTTTATTTTTTCAAAAATAATTTAGAAGATAAATAGAAAAAGGTGAGAAAAATGGATAAATATGAATGCTTAGAATGTAGTTATATCTATGATCCTGAACTAGGGGACGAAACAGCTGGTATTAAACCAGGAACTCCCTTCGAAGAACTTCCCGATGATTGGATATGTCCTCTATGTGGTGTTGGTAAGGATCAATTTGCCAAAATTGAATAATAAAATGCGATTTCTATAATTTTGTTATTATTTAATCTCCATTTATCTCTTTTTTAGTAAAGTAATCATAAGTAACCGTTTCATAGTCACCTCCTGGACCACCGACCCAATCTCGAGCTTCGTAAAGAATTTGACATCCATGTGCTTTAAGCTGATCAGCGATCTTTCTTGGAAATCCCTCAATTTGGTATTCTCCCAACATTAATTCTTTGAGGTTACTTAGTTCTCCAAATGATTTCGGAATTTTTGGTAAATGGTGTGAACGTAAACTTAACATTTTAAGATTTTTTAGCTTTCCAAATGACTCTGGAAGAGAGTCTAAAAAATTTCCCCATAAATCTAACTCTTCAAGCATGGCAAGGTTCCCAAATGAGTCAGGAAGTGTTTTTAAGTTAGTATTTATTAAACTTAACTCTATTAGATTGATTAAATTTCCAAATGATTCGGGAAGTGCTTTCAACTCATCACTATATAATTCTAACACCTCGAGGTTGACTAAGTTGCCAAATGAGTCAGGGAGAGACGTTAGTTTATTATGAACTAAACTCAACTCCTTAAGTTTTGGGAGGTTTCCGATCGAATCTGGAAGAGAAGCTAATTTATTATCCCCTAAATTTAATAACGAGAGCCATTTTAGATTACCAATAGAATCAGGAAGTTTCGTTAATTCCTTATTGCTTACTCCCAATTCTATGACATGTCCATTTTTGGTTACATATTCATAGGGGCGTAATCCCAAAAACTTTTTCTCGGGAATTGGATCTCCAACAATCTTTTCTAGATCTTCTAATACTTTTCTCTCTTCAATTGTAATATTTTTAAATCTCTCATTTTTCTTTTTCTTCAATTAACATTACCTTATTCATTAAATACGATTTCCATAATTTCTTTTATAATTTAACCTATCCTTAACTGCTTTTTTGTGAAAAAATCATATGTTACTGTAGAATTTGTCTCTTTTTTTGACAAATTCAATACCCACTTATAAAATTCCAATCTTTTATAAATAATTAAAAGGTTTGAATTGAGAAATTATCGTTTTCATCAAATATATCAATTTATTTTTATAAAAAATAAAAAAGAATCAAAGTAACTCCATGCAAGAATCGATGGTCATTTTAATTTGATCAATGTAATTTTTCAAAGATTCTAACTTTTTATTTAAATTTGCAAGTTCAGTCTTTGAACTCGATAAGGAATCGGTATTTGATTGCAGATCACCTTGTAGTTGTACAATCTTTGCTTTAAGATCGTTGATTTCTTCTTCCTTTCGAGGTATATATATTCTTAATTTTTTAACTTCACTTTCCAAGTTTTGAACATTAGCATTTAACTCGTTCCTTGTTTTGTCAGCTTGAATAAGAAGTTGATCTTTTTCTTTTGATTCACTACTTAGTTGTTGATTTTTTGCTTCTAATTTTGAAATTTTAATATCTTTTTCATCATCTTCTCGTCGTAAATTTTCAAAATCAACGGTTAAATCGGAAATTTTTGTTTCAGTCTCTTTTCTTTCGGCCGTTAGTTTTTCATTAAGTTGGGTTAATTCTTGAACTTTCGAATTAGTTTTTTCAAGTTCAATTACGTTTACTTTTAAGTCTTCTTTAACAGATGCTAGATCTGCCATCATATCTCTAATTTTATTCTCATATTCAGTATTTTTTTCTTGTAATTTTGTAATCTCGGTTTCTTCGGTTACTGATTTTCTCTGATGTTGTTGTATTTCAACTTCAAGATCCTTAATTTTTGCATTCTTATCCTCTAGTAATGAATTCACCTGTTTAACATTCAATTCCGCTCTTTCAAGCTGTTCTTTGACTCTTTTAATTTCATTTTTTAATTCAGTTACTTCACTCATTTTTATCACGTTACCTCTCTAACTTTTTTTGCTTTACCCCTCCAATAATCACCTAAAATTTCCCCTAGCGTATCAATTATACCTTCAACCTCGGAGACGAGAGCAACTTGTTCGGTGGACTTTTCTGATACAGGAGCTAGTAAAACTTCCTCCCTGTCGCGGCTTGCAGCATAAAAATCAACCCCAGATAAGTGCCTTAAATCTACTCCGAGATCAATCAATTTAGTAATAGATTCTTTTTCTGGTGAACCGTAAACATCCGTAACTATCATTAAAGCTTTTCGCTGAAGTTCACTAATTATAATTTGTAGCGGTAGGTCCGCAAATTCCGGGACTGCGATAAGACAACTGCGTTTTGTGCGTTTAAACATATCAGTGATAAAATTTGATATTGAAGCTCTTCCAACCAAATGCCATGTCTTTTCAGCTTCATTTAATTCCATACTAAGGATATCATTCCAGGCTTTTTCTAATATTTCCTTTGGTTCCTTAGCGGATTGAATGACTTTCTCAAATAAATCTCTAATTGCATCTGCACTTCCTCCAATCTTTTCTTGAAGAGCACTATCAATACTTTCCAATTGGGTTGTGGTTTTTGTTTTTAATTCATTCGCATTATTGCTAAATGTTGTATCAACTTCGGATACTGCCTTGAGTCCTGTTTCATTTATTGATTTCGAGCTAATTTCTGCAAGATTTAAATTCTCGGTTAATGAATTTAATGACACTTCCTTAACACTATTTATGAATTGAGAAATTTTTTCGGTTTGTGTTGTAGCTATAGTGTTGATCTCAGTTTTTTGTGATTCAATATTCGACTGGAGAGAACTCTGGTGCTCACCCAATACTTCATTTGCAGCATTATTAGCTATATCTTTAAATCCAGCAAGGTCTTCTACATGTTTATTAATGGCATCAGAAATAGAGTTTTTAGTTACATCAAAAATTTCTTTCAGTTTAGTTGCTTGATATCCAAATATTTCTTCTATTTTATTCACCTGATTTTCAATAGATTGGCTTGAATCTGCTTTGAATTGGTTTATTGTTGTGGTAATTTCAGTAGATGACTCTCCAACCATACTAGATAATGATTGTTGAACTTGATTAATCGACGAATTTATATCATCCAAGTTCTTTTTTGCTCTATTTGATATAATTCCTCTAATATCTGATATAATTTTTGACAATTCTTCGGATTTACTTTGATTTAATTCTTGAACTTTTATTTTTTGCTCATCAGATATGGTCTTTGCCCCTAAAGTAAGATTTTGCTTAATATTTTCAATCATTGAATTCAGAGATTCTTTCTGTTCAACTAACTTAGATACCACTGTGGATTCAGTAGATTCCATACTAGTTTTAAAAGATTCGAGAGATTGAGTCATTTTATCAGAGAAACTGGTCTGAAAATCATTTATTTTGGAACTTAGACTAGATGTTTGCTGGTCTAAATCACCTTGGGTTTTTTGAAGAGAATTTATAGTAGAAACTATCATCTCATTTAAGGAATTCATACTATTTGTAAGCGTAATTTTATATTCATCCAATGAAGATTTGACATTTTCGGTTATCTGAGTTCCTGCTTGATTAGATTTACCTATTCCATCTTTAATTGTATTAGAAATGGATTCTTTAAGCGGATTTATTGCATTATCTACTTGTTCTTTGACTTTACCTTCTATTTCGCCTATCTGCAACTCAGTTTTTTCTACCAAATTTTGAAGTGTCTTTATCTGCTCACTTTGATAATTACTAATTGAAGTCTTTACTGATGTTCCAAAAGTCGAAATAACTTCAGATGATCCTGTTTCATATTTTTGGATCGACCCAGAAAGCTGATTTTTAGTTTTATCTAAGTTGTTTTTCCCTAAATTTCCAAATTCGTTTATTCTTGAACTAATAGAGCTTTGCATTTCATCACTTTTTGTTGATATAAGTTCTTTAGATGAATTTAATAAGTTTGAACTTTCGTCCTTTACAGTTGTGATTTGACCTGAAATTGTCGAGTCTTCTTTATCTAATAATGAATTAAAAGACGTAATAAATTCTTGATTCTTAGTTTTTAATTCATTCAACACATTTCCAAATGCGCTATCGATCTTAGGCTTTAACTCACTTATAAGACCCTCTAGTTTCGTTATTTCATCATCTAGAGATTTTGTAAAATTACTCTGGAAATCATTAATTTTCGAATTTAGTTCCTCAATTTGGGTATTTGATGAATCTGAAATTGTGGTTTTAGCTGAGTCTGTATTTGACTTTAAATTTTCTGTTAGAGAAGAAAATTCTTCATTAATTTTTTCTTTAATTTCAGTAGCTTTTGTGGAAAATTGTGAAATTAATTGAGTTGTGGTGTCCTCTAAATCCTTTTTACCTTTTGAAAATTCATTAGCCGCACTTTGTAAAGCTTCATCAAAAGTCTTTTTTATTGATTCTGTAACTGTGCGGGTTTCTGAAATAAAATCCTCTAGATATTTTATAAATCCCGGATAAGGTGGTAAAGGTAAATATCGATCTACAATTCCTGGGGCTTGTTTAATTAATTTTTTTGCTTCTAAAGAACTAAGTATGGACTTAACTGATTCTAAGCCCTTTCCAACATATTGAGCAATGCTGCCAGCTGTTCCATAACCTTTCAATAGTACAATTATATAAACACTTAATTCATCATCAGTTAATTCTATTTTATCTTTAGTTAATTTCTTTAATGTATCCAATTTTGAATGTCTCCCATTTAAATTATTACAAAAGTATATGATTTCTTTAATATTTAAAATATGAATAGAGATAATAAATTCGAAATTTGGCTTATTCAATCTTAAAAATATTAATTTACAAGTAAGGATGGTTAATAAACATACAACTTCAGATATAGAAATATTAATAAAATGAGTGGAAATTATGAAAAAAGGAACATTAATGAGGCTTATTTTTTCAATTAGTCTTACAATTTTAATAATAATTCCAGTAATTAATTCAAATACATCAAGTCAATTACCAATATGGAATATTAAAACAATAATTGCACCCAGGTCGAAAGATCTAGATTTAAGTTCAACAGATAATCAACATAAACCACTTATTTACGCAATAAACTCCACAATTGGGAACAACACTTATGCCATACTTATTGATAGTGGACATGTTGTTGTAGATAATTATTTAAATCTAACTATGGGTAAATTGAATGAGACTTCGGTAATAAATTCTACTATAATTGAAAATTCAACTATTGTTAATGAGACGCGTTTAGTTTATATTAACCTTTATGGTGATGCAATCCTCAATATGAGTAATATTTATGATCCAAGCTTAAGCATAATTTTGTATGATAATGCAGAATTAAGTCTCAATAATTGTACCATTTATTCAATTACTTCATCTGGTTCCTCAAAAGCATGGATCAAGAACTCATGGGTTTACTATATTTCTGATCCCAAATTACCAGCTGATCCAATATTAGATTTAATAAGAGGTTCCAAATTAATAGAGATTCCACCACTTACAGTTTCAAGTCAAATTAATATTTTACAAAATTCAAACATATCAATAGTTCAATTAACTCAGGGAGCAGATATTGTAATTGATAATAGTTCAATTCTCCAGTTTAGGGTTTCTAGTGAATCTGAAATGGCGAGGTCACAAGTTTCCGTAACTTCAAATTCAACGATAAATGAAACCTTTTTTTCAGGTTATACAAATGCAACTGTTACCAATCTGACAAGTTCGCTCGTTTCAGTTGGTGAAACGGCAAATATATATGCTTTTGGTTTAAATAGCAATGTTGTAAGCGTTGATGCAATAGGAAAGTTAGTCTTAGAAAATAGTATAGTTAATAATTTAAGTTACGGAATTATTTGCTATAATCAGACAATTAACATATTAAATATTACAAATGGTCAACCAGAAACGAGTGAATATGAAAATAATACTAAATTAATTAATACAATGACTTTAACTGAAAATCTTAATAGTGTAGTAGTTAATAATTCCGCAAAAGTGAAAATCGAAGATTGTAGCGATAAAATAGGACATGTATATGCTCTCGATAACTCCAATGTATTAATAAAGAATACAACACTTCCAACTGTGTGTTATGCTGCTAATGATTCCAAATTAACAATTGAAAATTGCACAATTAATATGTTATATGCAACAAATAACTCAAATCTTATAATTAATTACTCCAAAATAGACGTTATACTTGCCATTGATAATTCTAACCTGACAATTGTAGAATCGTTAATAACTAGTTCATCAACACAATTATCTATCGTGGGCAATTCCATATTAAAATTAACGAATGTTACCATACCCAATATGTTAGCAGCAGGGGAAAATTCTTCATTAACAATTGATAATTGTTCTATAAATTTTATAGTTTGCACAACAGAAGGACCTATTTTAATATCAAATAAAACAGGTAGTACATCAATTACTGGGATTTCTGTATTGATACCAAGTATTGGGAACCCTGTTGGCAACGTTTCAATTTGGAATTCAACTATTACTCTTGTATGGATTATTGGTTCAGCAGTAGTATCAATTAATAATTGCTTTCTTAGTGCTATAGCAGAAGGTATAGTTGTTTATAATGACACTGTAAAAATAAATTCAAGTGGCGATATCGAAAGTGGAACAAGTTATACGAATTATACTACTATTACAAACACTTTTCCACCTATAAGGATTTTAGGAAACATTGAAGTAAACAACTCTGCAAAAGTAGACGTTACCGATTATAATCCAACTAATATGGGTATAATTTTATTTGCTTGGGATGATTCGAATGCTATTTTAACTAATACAACCATAGATTTGATGATTTTAGGTAATAATTCAAATGCAAAACTTCATAATGCTAATTTATCTAATCTTATTTTTTTTGGAGCCTTGATAAGTGCTGGAAATTCTAGTTTTACCATTGATAACCAATCTACTATATCCAGGATAGTATCTCTAGGAAATAGTAATGGAACAATAAAAAATTCTACGATTACTTTGTTAAGCTTACAAAGATCCGCTAAAATCATTGTTCAAAATTCTACCTCAATCTCACAAGTTGAAGTTAAAGGATCAAATGTCGATGGTATTTCTCTTAAAATATATAATTCATCTGTAGATTTATTAGCAGGAATTATATGGGATCATTTCCAACCCCATTCAAATCACCCAGAAGATATTATCACTACTGCAAACGGTTTAGAAACTATTGATTGGAGACTTTATGATGATTTTGGGGGTGGACAATACCGTGTATGGACGAATGATTCAAATGATAATTATTATATATGGCAAGATTGGACACCTTGGACTATTGGTTCTCCAATAAATATATTAATTAACCGCACCGTCCCTGGAATTTACAATTACACTATTGAGTATAATGATACACATAATCTATTTGGCTATCCAGACACAGTTATTGTTTTAATAGTGGATTCTCTACCGACATCTAACTTCCCAGTGCCAATCGTAACTTCTGCAAGCGGTTTAGAGACTATTAATTGGACTCTATATGACGATTATGGTCCTGGACAGTACCGTGTTTGGGCGAATGATTCTAATGGAAATTACTATGTTTGGGTAAACTGGACTTCATGGATTAATAATAGTCAATTCAGTATCCAAATAAATCGCACTGCCCCTGGTATTTACAATTATACTATTGATTATAACGATAGTGCAAATCAATTCGGTATTCCAGGCATAGTCATAGTTACAATAACTGATGCTATGCCAACTACTAACCAGCCAGAAGATATTATAACTAAAACAAAAGATTCGGGAACTATAGGATGGATACTTTACGATGACTTTAATGTAAGTACAAGAATGTATCGTGTATGGATAAGTGATACTGATGGAAATTCCTATATATGGGTTAATTGGACTTCATGGGATAATGATACTATGATTTATGTCCCAATAAACAGAACTATTGCAGGAATTTTTAATTATACTATTGAATTCAATTCAAGCACAGGTCAAATAGGGAAAGACACAGTTTTTGTTGCTATAGCCAAATCCAAAGAAAGACCGCCGTTTATTCCTCCTATAGGACAACGTGATTTATCTTGGATTATTTATATACTTATAGGAGCTACAGCCGGAATAGTTGTAGTATCAATTGCTTTAGCCAGATCTCGACCGAAAGAAGTTAGGAAGGCTCCTAAAAAAGTCAAAGGTAAACCAGCTAATGGCTTGATACTCGGAACTAAGAAAGAGATTCTACTACATAGATTAGCAAAAGGAGAAATATCAAAAGATGAATATCTGGATTTAGTTAAATTTATAGAGGATAAAGAATAAATTCTTATCCTTCTGAAATGTAGATCCGTTTTCCGCGATGGTATGTTGCTAATATCTTAATTAAAAATTTTGAGAATTATTTTTGCGATTTTCCAATAAGAACTGAATGACGTGTTGCATATTTCTCCAATGCTTTTTCGTCAAGCTCTACTCACC
>JABXJV010000162.1 GCA_013375355.1 Candidatus Helarchaeota archaeon | reverse complement strand
TTATTTGTTACTGGAAGTGATGGAAATTATAATCTTGCAGTTATGGATATTGAAACTAAAAAGATTAAATATCTCACCAATTTTACCAGTGGAACGGAAATTTGTCAATCGTCCTGGTCGCCAGATGGAGGTAAAATCGTTTTTTGTATCTCAAAGGATAACTCAAGGGATATTGCAGTAATAGATAGTGATGGTAATAATATGCAATATCTGCTCTCTGGAAGAGAAGATGCCAGAGATCCAGTATTTTCTCCCGATAGGAAGAAGATTTATTTTAGTTCCAATTTGACTGGAATTTTTAATATTTATACCTATGATATTGAAAGTGGTTCTGTCGAGCAGATTACAAATGTACTGGGTGGGGCTTTTATGCCCTCAATTAATGAAAAGGGACAATTAATTTGCTCTTTATATACAAAGGATGGCTATAAAATATCTTTATTAGAGAATCCGAAACCGATTCCTCCCGAAAATGCAAGGTATATTATTAATTATCCTGAAACCTCCCCTGAAGTCAACTATGATGATTCTGAAGTTCCAGTATTTGACAAAAATCAATATCAAAGCATATATTCTATGACATCAATTGTTCCGCGATTTATGATGGATTATGGTAAACCAAAGATAGGGATATCGGCATTTTCCAGCGAAATCCTCGATAAATATAATCTTTATGCCGCAGGGAGTATAAATCCCGATTTTGACCATGACCTTATTGCGATGTTAGAATATAAAAAACTGAAACCTACTCTATTTTTGGAACTTTACAGTCTATCGAGACATACCACAGAAGGCGCTGACAAGATTAAACTCAGCCTTCTGGAGGCGGATTTCGGCGCATCTTTTAAAATAAATGACCAGCAGGACTTCAGAACTGCATTTATATACAGTAGATACAGCACAAAAATGAAATTTATTAAACCAATATTATTGACCTTTCGGTATAATTATTTTATCGGCAAAAATCTTTCATTTACATGGAATTACAGAAGATTATCCAAAATGTTCGATGATGAAATCAATCCGTCAAGCGGGAGGGATATTCTTTTCAGATACAGTATCAATTTTAACAAATTTCTCAGAGGTTTTGACTTTGAAAAGAGTTTCGATTTAGAGGTATATGATAATTACAACTACAATTCCTTTTATCTAAACTGGAATGAATATATATCACTCCCTTTCGGAATCGAGAGAAATTCTCTATCATATAATTTTCAGGGCGGATTAATCGATAAACCGGTTGACAGTTTCTTCTATTTCTTCGGAGGGGGATTGGTTGGGATGAAAGGGTATTCCTATTTCAGTATTGAAGGGAATAAGATGATATTGAATTCACTTACATACCGAGCCCCGATATTAAAAAATATTGACATTCAATTCGGTCCGTTGTATTTTGACAAAGCGTATGGCAGTGTTTCTTTCTTTTATGGGAATAACTGGAGCGGAAATAAATTGGAACTAAAAGACTTTAAAAAAAGTATTGACTTTCAAATAAGGATGGATATTTTTTCTTATTATAATTATCCTACAAAACTTGCATTTGATGCTGCTTATGGATTTGACAGGTTTGAGAGTCTGGGTGGGTTTGAAGGAAAGGAATGGAAATTTTATTTTCAGTTATTGTTTGAGTATTTGTAATTTAATTTATGATAGTAGCAAAATTTTGTCTAAATTATTTAAATAAATAGAGGTGATTATGAGAAAATTGTTTATTCTAACAATTGCATTTTTTCTATTAATTTTCTATAGCAATTTAATTGCAAGTGAAAAGGTAGAGAATTATAAATATTTGAAAAATTTAATTTTCGGATATAATTCCACCAAAAATTTCGCCTCTATGCAGTTTCAAGAAGAGGGGAAAATAGTTGGGGGATTGAAATCCTATAAAAAAGCCATACTTTTATCTGGAATACTTCCCGGTGCAGGTGGGATATACAACGGCTCATTTATTAAAGGATGTGTCTTTATTGGAGTTGAAGTTCTCGGATGGTCATTATATTTTACAGATAATAGTAAGGGGAAAGATATAGAAGATGAATTTCACCTATTTGCAGATACATACTGGAGTGAAGAGAGATATGAACATTATCTCGAACTTTACAGGCAGCAGTATGGAAAAGACCCTACTAATCTTACTCATGAACTCCCTGAAGAAAAAACTCAGCAGTATTATGAGATGATTGGAAAATATGACCAATTTGTGTGTGGTTGGGAAGATTGTGATGAGTGGGATGGATATTCCTCCAAAAGACTCAACTATGAAGATGAGCGATATCAGAGCAATAAATACCTGAAAAGGGCATTAACCGTTACGTCTATCATATTTGTTAATCGGATTATCAGTCTTATTGATACAATTTGGGGTGTTAAGTCATACAATGATAAAATAAGAAGTGAAAATGTAATAAATTTAATTCCAGTTAAGCACAATGACGAAATTATTCCATCTATTAGTTTCAGGTTAAAATGGTAAAAATATTTACTATGAAGAAAAATTTTATACTCACAACACTATTTTTATTCCAATTAATTTTTAGTAATAATATATTCCCCTCCGAAATGGATTCTCTCCGCGATTTTAAATTTTCATTATTAAGTATTAGTAATAAAGATAGTATATCAGTTATAAAAACTGATGATGTTAAGTCTAAATCTATACCAAAGGCATTGTTTCTTTCGCTTGTTGTGCCAGGTCTCGGGGAGAAATATGTAGGAAAGAATAAATTATCAAAGTATTTAATAATAAGTGAAATTACACTGTGGAG
>JABXJV010000161.1 GCA_013375355.1 Candidatus Helarchaeota archaeon | reverse complement strand
GGTGGTAAATATACGACTTTTAGAGCAATGGCAGAAGATTTAATGCGAAAATATGTTATGAGAAGCAAGAAAGTGGATATAACTCGAGGTGGAAAAATTAATGTGCCGAAGGATAAAAAATTAACAAAAGAACCTTATAAAATTGCACTAAAACGTGATGAATTTGAAGCGAGTAATCAATTTAAGGCAGCACAAGGTAAAATACACCCTGAAATCTTAAACCACCTCTTTATAGAACTTGGTAAGGGTGCCCTAACCATAATAGATGAAATTTTAAAAGATAATAGTTTAGGAAAACAATTAATTGAAGATCCCGACTATCCTCCTAAATATTTCCCTTGGGTAAAAGGAGAAATTATGTATATAGTAAAACATGAAATTCCAAGACATTTAAATGATGTACTATGTAGACGCACCGAAATTTGTTGGCTAGTTGATCCTTCTAAACAACGTAAAATAGCCGATGTGACAGCTGATATAATGGGTAATTTATTAGACTGGGATGAGGATAGAAGACAAAAGGAGATTGAATTTTACTTAAATTATATCAAAGCAAATTCTGTTTTTTATAAAGGAGAAATCTAAGGAGTTAGATATCCATTAGTATCTTTTGTTCGAATTAACTTAAATTAGGGGAATTTTGATGAGTAAAGATCCAAAATCAAATGAAGAAAAAAAATCAAGCCTTAAGGAATCCGCATCAGATTGGTTTGATAAAGGAATTGAAAAATGCAAAGCAAAAGACTATCAGAAAGCATTGGATTGTTTTAAAAAAGTAATTGAAATTGACCCTAAATACGAAGATGCTTGGTTCCAATTAGGATGGGTATACTCTGAACTCTATAATGCTCAGAAACCTCCTGAGGATCCATTTGGATTTGATGATGATCCCTTTTATGGAGAAAATGATTTGGAGCTGCTTAAAAAGGTAATTGACAGCTACGAAAAAGCAGTGAGTCTCGAACCAGAAAATTGGCAGGCTTGGTATAATCTAGGAAAAAAATATCAAGATGAGTATAAAAATTATCAGAAGGCAATTGATTGTTACAAAAAAGCTCTAGAATTTTCTCCTGAATTTTCCTATGCTTGGAATAATATGGGCCTCGCATATGATGAACTAGGGAATCGTCAAAAAGCTGCAGAATGTTATGAAAAAGCAGTTAAGTTTGATCCTAAAAACCAAATTGCTTGGATTAATTATGCGATTAATCAACATTTCTTAAAGAACTATTCGAATTCAATGGAATGTTATTATCAAGCAATGGAGATTGAGCCCCTAGATTATACTGCACAGATGAGTCTACAAGCAGCCATGGAATCTATTAAATCAAAAGTTGAGCCTAATATTAAAAATATAAATTTATGGTTACAAATGGGAGTCAATTACGCAAAGTTGATTATTCATGAGAAAGCTATTGAGTTTTTTAAACAGGTAATTGAAATTGACGTAAAAATTTTTGCTGCTTGGCATAACATTAGTATTGCTTACCATCAATTAAATGATCACCAAAAATTCCTTGATTGTTTTGAAAAACCCAGTAAATTATTAAAGGATTTAAGAAAAGTTTCAATAATCACTACTGATCAAGGATCTTTTTATCCCGATGTATTTTGGTTATTAGAAAGCAGCTCTGAAATTGGAATTATTCCTTCTGAAGGACCAGATTCAGATTTTCTTTTAAAAGTACAACCTCTTCCCGGCTTCGACAATAAGATGGTAATTATGGCAATGACGAGTTCAGAAGATAATATTTTTGTCTGCTGGGAAAAAAAGAAATGAAATGAAAGTTAATGGCAGAAAGAAATTTAACAATCTCGATAAGTGGTAAAGGAGGAACGGGAAAAACTACTTTTACAGCACTATTATTAAAATTTTTAATTCAAAATGATTTTAAAAATATCCTCGCTGTAGATGCAGATCCTGCAGTAAACCTTGGAGATGTATTAGGAATTAGAGAAATCAAGAATACTATAGGGGAAATTGTAGATAAAACAATGAATGAAGTCGAGGATAAATCTGAAGATTATGATGCTCCTGCACTTTTAGAGTATAAAATCTGGGATTCTATTATAAAAAATGAAAAATTAAATTTCGATCTCTTATCAATGGGTAAAACTAGTGGGGATAAATGCTATTGTGCAGTAAATAAGGCATTAGTTGCCATATTAGATTATTTAAAATCTTTTTATAATGTCATTCTGATAGATATGGAAGCAGGATTAGAGCATTTATCCCGTGGAACTGATAAAAATATTGAAATTTTATTTATCGTTGTTAATCCTTCTCGTATGTCACTTAATACTGCAACTAGAATTTCAGAAATATTGAAGGAATGTCACTTAACATTTAAGGATGTTTACGTAATTGGAAATAAATTTTTAACATATTCAGATGATATTTTAGAAAATTTTTGTAAAAAACTTAATTTTAAATATTTAGGTTCAATTCCATACGATAAAGACATAGAAAAATTGAATTTTGAGGGAAAATCTCTTTTAAATTTATCCGAAAATTCTAACGCTTTTAAAAAAATAGAAAAAATTTTTAATTCTTATACTATTTTAGCTAATCGATGAGGTTATTTGAGTTCACAGATTTAAAAAAGAAAGAGATAGTTTAAAGGTTACTTAAAAAGTCTTCTAAAGCCTTATGATACTCGTCTGTTGCTTCAAATTGAATCATGTGACCAATTTTAGGAGATAATTTTACTAATTTTGAATTGGGTATTAATCCATCCATCGTTACTGAATCGTGAGGAGGAATGAAAATGTCTTTATCTCCAGTTAGAATTAAAGTAGGAACATTAATGTTCTTTAATTTATCTACCACATCATAATTCAATACTATAGCATGCATGGTTTTGACGCCGATAAACTCTTCATTTTCTAAAGCTAATTTGATAAATTCTTTAACAATATCCTTATGCTCCTTTTTATATGATCTATGAAAGCAAAGATTCACGAGAATATTTTTAACTGTATCTGGGTCTATTATTTTCATAGTTCCAGCATCGATATCCTTAATGTATTGATCAAGACCTGGATTTTGTAATTTGGGTGCTGTGGACATTAAGACTAATCCATTAAGTCTCTTTGCTAAATTTGGAGATGTGGCGAATGTTTGAGCAATCATTCCTCCCATAGAATGACCTATTAAAACAATTTTTTCATCACCGATTATTTGTTCAAGAGCTTCCTCCAAATATTGAGCTAAATCTTGCAAAAGATATTCTTCTGATTCTGGTTTATCACTTTTTCCATGACCAAGATGATCAATGGCAATTGCTCGATATCCCTTTTTAGAAAAATGTTCAATTTGTGTTTCAAATAACCAAGTAGAACCTAAAAATCCGTGGATGAATACTATGGGCTGTCCCTTTCCTTTTTCTATATAATTTACCTTATAATCTTTCTTAATTTTTACAAATGGCAATTTATCACCTTTGAAATTTTTATTGGTTAATTCTATAAATAGATGTAATTAAAAATATTCGAGAAAAATAGCTAAACATATTGAATAAAATTTGATATCAAAAGTGTTCGAATTTGAATGAAAGTAAATTAGGATTAATAAAAATTTTACGAATTAATCCAAATCTTGGTCATACTGCCGCCATATCCTCAGTGGCGGTTTCTCCTGATGGGAAATATATTGTTAGTGGAGCATGTGATAGGACCGTTAAAATCTGGGAATTTGAAACTGGAGAATTGATCCGTACGCTTGAAGGACATACTGATTTTGTGCACTCAGTTGCAATTTCTCCTGATGGAAAATTGATAATCTCTGGTGCTTCTGATAGTTCCATTAAAATCTGGGAGTTAACGACGGGAAAGCTCATTCGCACAATTCAAGAAGCTGGTTCGATGGGACTTCCCCATTCTATGTGGTCTGTTGTTTTTTCACCTGATGGAAAATATATTATCAGTGGAACTAGTGCTTTTGAAAAGTATGTTATGATGTGGACATTAAAAGGGAAATTAGTCCATATTTTTAAAGAACATGAAGGCTCAGTAGAATCAGTTGCTGTTTCACCAGATGGTAAATATATTGTTTCTGGATCTGATGATAGAACTGTAAAGATCTGGGATTTAAAGACTGCAAAACTTATTCGTACATTAATAGGACATAAGTTTACTATTACTTCTGTTGCAATATCTCCTGATGGAAAATATATTGCTAGTGGGGGTTATGATGAGACTGTTAAGGTCTGGGAAATGGAGACAGGAAAGCTTATTTATGACCTTATTGGGCATGAATATAATATAAATTCTCTCGTATTTTCAACTGATGGAAAAATTATTATTAGTGCGTCTGAAGGAGGGGTTATTAAAATTTGGGATATAAAAACAGGGAAGCTTCTCCATACAATTAAAGCTCATGTGGATATTGCGAATATCGCAGTTTCTCCCGATGGTAAATATCTTGTAAGTGGCTCCAGTGATATGACTATTAAAACGTGGGATATTGAAACATGGAAACCAAAGCTTACTATTGAATGTCATAGAGATAATATAGCATCAGTCACAACATCCCATAATGGCGAATATATTATCGCTGGGTCCAATTATGGAACAATCAGAATATGGGATTTTAAAACCTGGAAGCCAATTCATACGATCAATGCGCATGAAAAATCTGTAAGTTCGCTTGCAATATCTGATAATGATGAATTTTTAATCAGTGGATCAGTAGATGAAAAAATAAAGATTTGGGAATTAAAGACTGCGAAGTTAATAAGCACAATTGGAAAGCCTAAAGATTTAGTGTTTACCGTTGCTATTTCCCCGGATGGACAATATATTATTAGTGGGTCTAATGAACTCTGGGCGAATGAAGGTACTGTTAAAGTTTGGGATTTCAAAACTGGGAAGCTCATACATACTCTTAAAGGCCATGATAGAATTATTCAATCTGTAACGTTAACACCTGACGGCAAATATATCATTAGCGGGGCAGAGGATAACACTATTAAAATTTGGGATTTAAATACAGGAAAGCTTATTGACTCATTTGAAGGGCATGAAGTCCATGTTAATTCAGTTTTAGTATCTCCAGATGGTAAAAATATTGTAAGTGGAGGTAGTGGAGCCCGTATATCTAAAGTAAAGATTTGGGATTTATCTACTAAAAAACTTGTTCGAATGCTTGAAGGTCATAAACACATTATTTTTTCAGTAGATATTTCTTCAGATGGAAAATATATTGCAAGTGGGTCTTATGATAATACAGTTAGAGTATGGAGCTTCGATGGAAAACAACAATACGGTCCCTTTTACCATGCAGGATTCATCAATTCAGTTGCTATAATTCCAGGAACAAATTTAATAGTTGCTGGGGATGATCATGGGGATATAAAGATTTGGAAATTCTTATGAATATTATTTCTTGAATTTATGGATATTATACAAAAATTAAATTAAATTTCTTTAATATCTTTAATAATCTCAAAAAAATCTAAGGCAATCTTGGTGAATCTTTTGAGCGTTGATGAAGAAAAATATCAAAAAAACATAGAAATTATTAAAAAATATATGCTAGAAGAAATAAAATTAGCACTGAAAAACTCTGGGAAATTTATTATGGATAATATGCCAACTTATGAAGCTGCTTATCAATTATTAGTTGGTCCCGATGAGGAGGAACGTTCTAGACGTCAAATTAATTTAATTTTGGAATGTGCTGCTAAATTAAAATCGGATCATTCGAATTTTGAAGAATTAATTGAAAGTAATTTTAAACAATATTTAAGGAATGACAATTTAGGTTATAATATGCGCAAAAGGCATAGAAAATCGGTGGTAGCTTTTGAACTTATTAAAGAGATGTTTAAAAATCATGTAATTAGTTTTTCAGAACTTCTCAGAGGAGAAGGAGAAACATATGACGATCTTTCTAGATCAGTAAGTCCTACTTATGAAGAAGCAATTGAGTATGTTAATAAGGAAATTGAAATATCTAATAAGATTTCAGACTTGATTCGTAATGATAGAGGGATAATAAATGCACCTGGATATTTCCGTTATGATATAATGTTAGCAGTTTTAAATTTAATTGAGTATGGAAATAAAAGGTTGATAGAAGAAACAAAAAGAATTTATAATAAATAGAAATCAGGATTGGAATTGACCAGATTATCAAGTCTTGAAATAAATTGTGATTGTGGACATAGATTTAAAGTGGTATATTACGCTAGCATAAATACTTTTATTGATCCTGATTTCGACACTAATATAATTAAAGAATTCATGTTACAAATAGCGTAAACACTTCTGAATTTGTTAAATGTTGGATAGAAACAGAAAAAAAAATTCCAATATTGAAAGATTTGTCCACTAAAGGTGAAAATTATTACGGTTTTTATATTCTTTATGAAGGAGAAAGGGCTATGGCAGTAGGTAGTATAGATGAAGTGGTTGAAAATTGGGAATTTAATAGTTCGTTTTAATAAAATAATTAATGAGTTCAAATGAAAAAGATAAAAGACCAATATGAAAGGGAAGCAATTAAAGAATTAAAGGAAAAATTAGAAATAAGGGACTCGAATTTCGATGTTAAGGAAGGACATATAATAGAACTCCATTTAGATGATTGTGGTCTAAAAGAAATTCCCAAAACGCTTGAAAATTTTCCATTTTTACAAAAATTATACTTTGATACCGATCCTGTAAAGGATTTATATTATACTCCCGATAATGAAATTTCAAAAATAGAGAATTTAGATAATCTTACGGAATTAACAGACCTAACTTTCTGTTTTAATCGCATTACAAAATTAGAGGGCTTGAAGAACCTTACTAACTTGCGTTATTTGAATCTTTTAAATAATAAAGTCACCAAGATTGAGGGACTCGAAAATTCATCAGAAATGATTAATTTAAATCTTATGAGTAACAATATCAAAAAATTAGAAGGTTTAGAAAATCTCACCAAATTAGAAAGATTATATATTAATGGAAATAAAATTAAAAGGATAGAGGGGCTTGAAAATCTCTCGCAACTACAAATTTTAAATCTTGATTCAAATAAGATCTCCAAAATAGAAAATTTGGACAAGGCACCTAATTTAAAAATTTTGCATCTTGGTAAGAATAAGATTAGGAAAATTGAAAATCTTGAGAAATTGTCTCAAGTAGATGATTTGGAACTTAGTATGAATCAGATCCCGAAAATTGAGGGACTCAGTAATTTTATTATACTCCGCAGGTTGTGGCTTGATAGTAACAAAATAAAGGAAATTGAAGGTTTAGATAATCTATCTCAATTAGAAACTATAGCGCTCTCTAGAAATCCAATTACTAAAATAGAGGGCTTGGATAAACTCTCAAATTTAAATACATTATTTCTTTATGGAAATCAAATTAAAAGAATTGAGGGTTTAAATAAACTTTCACAACTTAAAAGATTGGATTTAGCTAATTGTAGGATTTCGAAGATAGAAGGGCTAGATAAATTGACCAAATTACAATCTTTGTCGCTTATTGGGAACCAAATCACGGAGATAGAGGGATTAGAAAAGCTTTCTGAATTAAAAAAATTATTTCTTATTGGAAATAAAATCAAAAAAATTCAAGGATTAGAAAATTTAACCGAATTAAAAGAATTATCACTCAATGGAAATCAGATTATGAAGATAGAAGGTCTTGAAATTCTCTCTAAACTTAAACAATTAAATCTTTATAAGAATCAAATTACCCGAATCGAAGGATTGGAGAACTTATTTGAATTAAATTATATAAGACTTAATGAAAATCCACTAAATGAAGAAGATCAGAAAATAAAAAAGAAAATGGCAAAAGAACTAGTTGAAATTTGTAGGAAAAGAAAATTAGAAACTCTGGTTAGAGAAGTTGATATTTTAAAAGCACAAATGAACATGAAAGGATTAAAATTAGCAGATTATCAACACTTAGAAAAAGAAATAGAAGAACTTTATAAAAAGATAAAAGATTTTAGTTGAAATGACTAAATTTGACTAGTTTATATAGATTTAATAAAAATTAGAGATATTTTTCTTGAAGATATAAAATTAGAAGGCCAATTCCTATTGCAGTTCCTATTATTAATCCAAAGATAAGTAAGGAATCCGAGGGTTTCATTAATAATAAAAGCCATAATCCCCCATTTTCTGTTTTAGGCTGAAATTCTCCTATCCTTTGTGCATAAATGTCATAACTCGTAGAAATCGAATTCCGGTTATCACACCATGTAATTATCGCACCTCCAGATCCATCACAACAAATTTGCGGATCTGATTGCGTGTCAGAGGCGTTACATATAATTTTGCCATTTTGCCACAGAACTTGCCCCGTAGAATTAGCATGTTGGCAATAGATATCATAAGTTCCAGTTCTTTGATCTTTCCAAGTTATCCAAGCTCCTCCTGCTCCGTCACAACAAATCTGAGGCACACTTTGATTGCCACTTGCATTACATATATAGGATCCATTATTTCCCCATTGAGACTTTTCACTAGAATTAACCTTTTGTGCATATATATCCCAATTGTCATTTCTATAATCCTGCCATGTAATGATTGCGCCCCCAGAACCATCACTACAAATTTCAGGTAGATTTTGACTCTTATTTACATTAGATATAACTGTGCCATTATTTTCCCATTGAATATCTCCGCTAGAATTTATCATTTGCGTATAAATATCGTTACTAACATTACTTCTATAATCCTGCCATGTAATAATTGCACCCCCGGAACCATCACTGCAAATTTCAGGCATTTCTTGACTATAATTTACTGTGCATATAGCAGTTCCATTTGGTGTCCATTCAATACCTCCACTAGAATTGAGTCTCTGTGCATAGATGTCATAAGAATTATTATTTCTGCGATCTTTCCATGTAATGACCGCACCCCAAGAACCATTGGAGCAAACTCGAGGAGAATCTTGAGTATAATTTTCATTACATATAACTTTTCCATTTGTCAGCCATTGTACTCCGCTTGAATTAACCTTTTGGGCATATATATCGTAATTACCATCTCTATAATCAGTCCAAGTAATAATTGCACCCCCCATACCGTCATAGCAAATTTGCGGATCTGATTGATTGTCAGAAGCATTGCATATGATTGTGCCATTCTGCCACAAAACTTGTCCTGTAGAATTAATATATTGTCCATAGATATCATAAGTTCCTGTTCTTTGATCTTTCCAAGTTATCCATGCTCCTCCTGTTCCATCACAGCAAATTTGGGGAAAAGTTTGACTTTCATTTGCATTACATATAACTAAACCGCCCGTAGCCCATATTAACCGTCCATTAGAATCGAGTCTTTGTGTGTATATATCAAAATCATCATTTCCAGATCTATTTTGATCTTCCCACACAATAATTGCACCTCCAGTTCCATCATAGCAAATTTGAGCATTTTGTTGAGTATAATTTTCTATACAAACTTCAATTCCATTATTTTTCCATAATGTTTTTGGGGATGTGCTTGCTGAAATGAATGTATTTTCTGTCTTTGAATCCCCTAATATATATAAGTTACTTTTAGAATTAATCAATGTAAAGCTTATTAAGAAAATAGTTGAAAATATCAATAAAATTGTTAAAGAAAATTTGATTTTCAAAGAATAATTCGCCTTATTCAATAATTTTAGTGAAATAATCGTTAATTTATAATATGTAATAAACTTTTAAATTAGATGTTTAAATGAATTTTGACATAATACGAGATAAACTTAAATCATTATTAGAAAAAGCTGTGCAAAATAATTTGGCAAAGGGCATTTTGCTTTCTGGAGGGTTAGATACTAGCATTTTAGCAACAATAGCTTCAAAATATAATGGATTAAAAGCATTTACTGTTGCTCTTAAGAAAGCTCCAGCTCTGGATATCAAATTTGCTAAATTAATGGCAGAGAATCTTCAAATTAATCATGTTATTCATTTTTTCGATAAATCTGAGTTGCTTGATGCAATTAGCAAAACTATAGAGATAATGCGATCATTTGATCCTATGGAAATAAGAAATTCCGCTGCAATCTATATTGGAATGAAAATTGCGAAAGAAAATGGCATCAAAGCAATTATGACTGGAGATGGGGCAGACGAATTATTTGGAGGTTATAGCTTTTTCTTTGGCAAATCTGAAGAAGAATTGACTATAGAACTTAAAAAAATATCAAATATTATGTCTTTTTCGTCCATCCTATTAGGTAAATCCTTAGGAATTGAAGCTAAACTTCCATATTTAGATCCCGAATTTAAAAAATTTTCATTAGATATCCCCTCACGTTATAAAGTTTTTAAAGAAAAAGGAAAAATAATTGGGAAATGGATACTACGTAAAAGTTTTGAAAAAGATTTACCAAAAGAAATAATATGGAGAGATAAAGCTCCGATTGAACAAGGATCGGGTACATATATTCTACCAAATTTATTCAATCAAGAAATTTCCGACACTGAATTTAATGAGAAAAAAAGAAAATATTTTAAAGAAGATAATGTAAGTATTAGGGATAAAGAACAATTGTTCTATTATGAATTATATCGAAAATCCTTAGGTATTCCGCATCCCACCGACCCAAAGCAGAAAATCTGCCCCCATTGTAATTCCAATGTGCGTAATGAAGCTAATTTTTGTAAAACTTGTGGTGCATATCCTATCTAAACTTATTAAATCTAATGGGATTTTTATCACATTTCCGCCAAAATTGAAGCATTTTTTTAAGAGATAAATTCAAAAATAATTATTACTTATGTTATCACTAAAAAATTTATATTTCAATTATGGATAATTGAATCAAATGTGAGGTTTATAAATGGAGAATAAATATCTTTACGTTTTAATATCACTTATAATTTGGTTTGTAGTGGATTTGATTTTTCTATTTTTAAATGCAGATTATTTTAATTATTTTATTGCTTCATTAATTTTAATGGGTATTAATCTTATAATCTTTGCAGTTGGTTATATTAACTATAAAATGCACGAAAAACCGTACTCAATAATGTATTTCATAAATTCAATTCCATTAATTCTATCTTTTTACTATAATCTCATAGATAAAACTCTCATATTTATTCTAATGCCGATAATTATTGGTATAATTTTCATCATAGTTATGGCAATAACAAAAAAATTAGGGGGATTTGATTTTGATAAGATTGTCTTTTTAGAATGTCTTTTAATTATTCCATTATTATACTTAGCAAACCTAATCATTATTATCATATACGGAACTCTTGGCATTCAAGTATTTCCTTTCCCTTTTGGCCTTTTAATATACCCATTAAATTATATTTTCTTAATCATACTAATTGGGACTGCAAGATAAAATTATAATATTTCTAAAATCCAAAATGAGCTAAAATTGCTTTTTTTCCATTTAAATCCATAATTGATTTATAATTAAGCTACCTAGATAATGATGAGTTGTTTAAATGAGACCTGTATTTCAATTATTAAATAAAGATGAAATAGAAGAGATATATCTCAATGCATTGAATCTATTAGAGGACTTTGGAATTTATTTTGAAAAAAGAGAAAGTTTAGATTTATTTAAAAAGGCTGGTTGTAAAATTGATATTGAAAAGAAAATTGTATATATTCCTAGATCCTTGGTTGAAGAATCTCTTAAATCGGTTCCATCCGAATTGGTTTTATATAACAGAGAGGGGAAAAAAGTCATATCATTATCTGGGAATAACACTATTTTTAATCCTGGTTCGGCAGCTATAAACATTTTAGATGGCAAGACTTTGGAGATTAGAAAACCTGTTACCAATGATTTTATCGATTTTATCAAATTAACAGATGCTTTACAATATATAGAAGCCCAAAGCACAGCACTTGTGGTTAGTGATGTACCAGAGTCTATCGTTGACAGATACCGACTGTATTTAGTTCTAAAAAATTCAATAAAGCCAGTTATCACAGGAGCTTTTACAATTGAAGGAATACATATAATGAAGAAAATGTTAGATGTTGTTTCTGATGGTAAAATAGCCGAAAAACCTATAGCTATTTTCGATTGCTGCCCCTCTCCTCCTTTAAAATGGAGTTCTCTCACTTCTCAAAATTTGATCGATTGTGCAAAATACAAATTACCTATTGAACTAGTTTCCATGCCACTAGCGGGTGCAACTGCCCCAGTAACACTGGCAAGCGTTCTTGCTACTATTACAGCTGAAAATCTAAGCGGGATCGTGCTATCACAAATTGTAAATAAGGGTGCTCCTATAATTTGGGGTGGATCTTCCACTATCATGGATATGCGTTATGGCACTACTCCGATGGGTGCTATTGAAGCTTCTATGATTGATTGTGCATATGCTCAGATTGGTAAACATTTAAACTTACCAACTCATGCATATCTTGGATTATCTGATTCTAAGCTATGTGATTATCAGGCTGGTTTTGAATCTGGAATTGGAATCATATTAGGGGCAATGATGGGAATAAATGTAATATCTGGACCCGGTATGCTTGATTTCGAGAGCTGTCAAAGTATGGATAAGCTTATTATAGATAATGAAATCTGTGGAATGGCTAAAAAACTGTGTAGAGGAATATCTGTAAATGCAGAGACAATAGCTTATAAATTAATTGAAGAGATAGGTCATCATGATACCTTTTTGATGGCAGATCACACTTTAAAATTGCATAGAAAAGAAATATTTATCCCATCTACAATCATTGATCGCCAAAATAGAATGGCTTGGGAAAATCAAGGTAAGATCCCCATATTGAAAAGGACACAACAAGAAATATCAAAGATATTAAAAGATCATGAGCCGTTGTCTTTAGATTCCGATAAAGAAAAAGAATTGGACAATTTTTTTAAATTTTAAGCGAAAAAATTATTTTATAGTTTTAGAAAATAACAATATAAATAGAGGGAAAAATGGTAAAAGAAGTCGAAGAATTTGTCTGTGATATATGAAGGAACAACTCGTAGAGTTAAAGTTGAGTATGGTTATAAATACCTTGACCTTTCTCGTTTAGAAATTCAAGATATGTCAGAAATTAAGAGATTAGAAAAGCGAACTAACATTCAATATCTAAAACTTAGTAATAATAAAATTACAGAAATTACAAATTTAGAAAATCTAACACAACTCGAGAGATTAGAACTTAACTCAAATCAAATTTCAGAAATCAAGAATTTGGATAATTTTAAGCAATTAAAAATATTATCGCTTGCTCATAATAAAATTACAGAAATCAAGAATTTAGAAAATCTGACACTGCTCCACACATTAAGGCTTTCTCAAAATCAGATTACAGGAATCAAGAATTTAAAAAATCTTATAAAACTAGCATATTTATATCTTTTTATTAATCAAATATCCGAAATCAAGAATTTAGAAAATCTGACACGATTAAAAAGATTAGAACTTGGCAATAATAAAATTACAGAAATCAAGAATTTAGAAAATCTAAATCGACTCAAAACATTATTTCTTACTAATAATAAAATTACAGAAATCAAGAATTTAGATAATTTGACTCAATTAAAAGATTTAAGGCTTAAGGAAAATCAAATATCAGTAATTAAGAATTTAGATAATCTAATTCAACTTGAAAGATTAGATCTTAGTTATAATAAAATTACAGAAATCAAGAATTTAGACAATCTAACAAAACTCCAAGATTTAATTCTTGGTGATAATAAAATTACAGAAATCAAGAATTTAGAAAATCTATCACAATTAAGAGTATTAAGTCTTTCACGGTCTTATTTATCAGAAAAAGATAAAAAATTATTTAAGAGAGGTATCAAATCCATAATTAAGCATTGCAGAAGACTAAAATTAAGACCATTCGTTGAAGAATTAAATTCAATAAAAGTAAAAATAAAAAGACCCGGACTTAAATTAGTCGATCTACAGAAATTAGGAGAGAGAGTTCAGGAGTTAAATGATAAAATAAAAGTCCTTAAATCGAAATTTTAAATAATTTAATTTAAAAACGAAAAATCAACCACCAAAGAGGTATTAGATATATTATCTGCAATCAGGAATTCAAATTGGAAGGAAATTTTATCAGGTTGGGTTTTTCCCGGACCAGAACTTAAATATGACTGGAGTTTCTTTCAAAATATTAATTTTTAATTTGTAAATATAATGTTAAAGTGAGTTTTTAGTACTAATTTGATGAAAAAAGAAAAGATTGATCGTTTAAATCATTTTCTCTACTGTCATAAGAGCTCTTCCTTGAATTTCCCATTTTTGTGGATCTTTTAATAATGCAAGTCCATGGACATAAACAGGAATTCCTTGAAGGACTTGTTTTTGATTAGGAATAAATCCTTTAATAAATTTGAGATTTTTCCCAATAAATCGCACCCGAACTTCCTTATCGTCTAATATTAATGAAATAAGTGTATCTCCATTTTCAAAATTAACTATTAAAGATTTCTTATCCTTAGTGCCAAGAAATGCCTTTAAAGTAACTTCCTTTTTCATCTCAAGAGATGATTTTTGTTTGGTCCACTTTTTAAAAATATTTTTAACTGTATTTAAGTCATTTTTTCTTACTATATAAGCCCTAATTTCTTCCAAATTAAAAGTTTTTATCCCCTCAAGTATTTCACCTGACCCTATACAGATAAATTCTTCATCCATTCGATTAATAACTTCTCCCAAGTCTAAACCCATAGTAACTCCCAATGGTTCAGTTTCACCTTTCAAATCAACTATTAATGAATATGGATGTTCGGACTTTTTAAAAAAATGATGCGGAGACATAATAAAATAAAATAAAAAAGAATAAAAAAATTTAATTATTTTTTTCATAATTTTAGAAATTTTTTAGCATTCAGGCTGAGAATCTTTTTTATTTCTCTCTGTTTGAATTTTAAACCGTATTCCTTACCTTTTTCTGGAATATTTTTAATCCATTCAACCCATTTTTTCTGATCCATTATCGCTTCTAACATTGGCCAATCTGTTCCGAACATTAATCTATCTTTGTGAGGTTTTATGCCCGGAGCGTCGAGAATACTTCTTAAGTTCTTCAAAAAGTACTCAGGCATTAAAAGTGCTTGAGCTTGATAACCTGAGAGTTCTGCGTAGACATTTGATCTTGTAAACATTATTTCTGCACACTTCAGATGATAACTAAGGCTACCAAAATGGATTAGTACTATTTTCAGATCTGGAAATTTTGCAGCTATGGTGTCAAGATATATGGGATCTGCATATTTAGACATGAATGGTGGACCAATTGTTGCGGCGGTATGTGAATAAACAGGAACATCAAGCTCCAAACATTTCTCATATAGAGGGAAATATGTGGGATCATCGGGATAATAACCAACTGTGGGATGAAGTTTAAGACCTTTCATACCCCATTCTTGTACAGCCTTTTCAAGTAGCTTAATCGCCCTTTCACCCCTTCTGGGGTCAACAGCACATAAGGTTAAAAGCTTGTTTGGGTATTCATTTGCCTGTTTAACGACCCACTGGTTTGTCTCTTCAATAGACCAAGGACCTTCACCAACATCGGAATTCATTCCGAAGTCAACTGCCATAACTAAAGCTTTATCAATACCCGCAACATCCATCTGTTCAACAAATAATTTGGCGTCATAATTCTGAAATTGTGCCATTTGTTTGCGGATAGTCTCTAAAGGGACGCCCATTAAATTGGAATAAAATCCTGCTGAAATGTCCCAAAAAGTGTCAGAATGATTGTTTTTATGACCTAAATGGGCATGTACATTAATTACCAATCTTTGTCATTCCTTTATGTAAATATACTCCAATTTTTGTTAAACAATTTATATTGGTTTTGCTTATCCTATTATATTAAATTAATTTAAAAAAAACAAAATTATTACATGTATGTAATCGAAATGCCAGAAAAAATTGAAGGAAAAACCGCATCTGAATGGGTTGACATTGGTTACGAATACGAAAAGCAAGGAAAATATCAAATAGCCATTGAATGCTATGAAAAAGCAGTTAAAATAGACCCCAAGAATTTAAAGGGTTGGAATTATATGGGTCTTGCCTATGGCTATTCAGGACAAAATAAGAAAGAAATAGAATGTTATAAAAAGGTCCTTGAAATTGATCCTAAACACAAGTATGCTTTGACGAATCTAGGCGTTGCTCATGAAAAATTAAGAGATTATCAAAAGAATCTCGAATATCAAGAGAAAGCTCTTGAAATTGATCCAAAATTTAAACTCGCATGGTATAACAAGGGAGTTGCTTACTCCAAATTAAATAATCATCAAAAAGAGGTCGAATGTTTTCAAAAAGCTGTTGAAATCGACCCCCAATTTAAAATCGCTTGGTATTACATGGGAGTTGCTTATAAAAATCTAGAGAATTATACAAAAGCCATTGAAAGCTTGGAAAAAGCTTTAGAAGTTGATCCAAATTATGAAAGTGGATCAATTCTTTTAAACAATATAAAAAAAGACACAAAGGGTCTCAAAGAACTTCAGTCAAAAACTAAAGGAAAAAGTGCTTCAGAATTGTGTGATATGGGATTTGAATATGCAAGCTCGGGATTTTTTCTAAAAGCCATCGATCTATTTAAAAAAGTAGTTAAAATGGAACCAAAACACGAAAAAGTCTATTATTATCTAGGTGCTGCATATGAAAAAGTGCATAATTATCAGTCTGCAATTGAAAATTTTAAAAAAGCAATTGAAATCGATCCAAAAAACACTGATGCTTGTAATCACCTTGGAAAATGTTATGAGGAATTAGAGGATTATCAAAATGCTCTTGAGAGTTATAAAAAAACAATTGAAATCGATCCCAAGGATAAAAATGGCTGGTATAACATGGGAAATGCGTACCGAAAGATGAAGGGTAAGGAAAATATAGAAAAAGCCATCGAAAGTTACCAAAAAGCTGTCGAAGTCATTCCTAAAGATTATGATGCTTGGAAAGCTATTGGTTATGCATACTGCGACCTAGGAGATTTAGGAGATATAGTGTGTTATCAAAAATCGACAGATTTTTATAAAAAAGCTATTCTTGTAAATCCAAATAATGAATCTGCATATTTTGCTTTAGGTACAGCTTATGGAAAATTAAAGGAATATCATAAGGAAATTGAATCTTATAAAAAATCAATAAGAATTAATCCCCACGATTTTAGACTTTGGGATAACATCGGTGCATCTTTAGATGATTTAGGGGAAAGAGAAGCAGCTGACTACTGCTGGAATATATCAGATAAAGTTAAGGATGGTTTTAAATTTTCCAGCGATAAAGAATTGTCAGATGTTTTTAAAGTTTTGGGAGGTATAAGGTTAACAGAAAAAGGTAAAAATACCAACGAACTGATTGCGATGGGGCAAAACGAAAGCCAAGATATTGATAAAGCTCAAGAATATTTCCAAAAAGCATATGATATTTATAAAGAAGTGGGAAATAAAATGGGTCAAGCTAACGCTCTCCGATATATTGGAAGTTGTTATCGTAGAAAAAAGAATTGGGAAAAATGTATTACTTGCATGCAGCAAATATATGATATCTATTCAGATGTTGTCCATAAAACGGGAATGGGCGAGGCAATTCATAACATGGCATTTTGTTACTTTTTTATGGATAAATTTAAAGAAGCCAAGGAAAATTTTGAAAAATCTATAATAATTCATGAACAATTAGATGATAAGACAAGATTAGCAGATGGTCTTTCAAATTTGGGCTTAATATACAAAAAAGAAGGAAATAAAGCCAAAGCTTTAGAATATTACAAAAAATGTTATGAAGTAGATAAAGCACTTGGGGATAATAGACGAATGGCTCAAGACAAAAAGGATATAGAATCAGTAAATTAAAAAGGAGCAATGATATGGAAAGCCGTGAATTAGTAATCCGTGCTTTAAAATTCAAAAAACCAGATAGAATCCCGCTTCATTTAGCCACCAGCCCGATCGATAGTGATACTGTAGGGGGCTTGATATTCCCTTTCAAGGGATGGAAATTAAATAAGTTTCAAAAAAGAATAGGAATCAAACGCTCACCGGCATGTTATGTTGTCTCCCGTGTTAAAAAGGAAAAACACTATTTAATCGATGAATTTGGTAGTATATGGTATAATCCTGGAAATGAAACAATTGGTCAAGTTGTAAACCCCAGAGTGGTAAAAAAATGGGAAGATATAGAAAAAGTAAGAAAAAGAACAATTCATATGCGCAATAATAAAGGTCGATGGTGGCTCACTAAGTTATTATTTGGATTATTTGGAAAGAAAAAATTTAGAGTTGGTTCCTTGGATCAATTATATTTTGAAAGATTGCATATGTTAAGGGGTTTTGGAAATCTTTTAAAGGATTTAAAAAGAAACAGAGAAAAAGTGAAAGAATTGGCAGATGTTTTAGCAGATTGGTATATTTGGCTTGTTGACCAATGGGCAAAACATGGAGCAGATGGATTGTTTGCAACAGATGATTGGGGAACTAACCATGGTCCCTTTATATCGCCTCGAGATTTTGACGAAGTATTTAAACCAGTTTATCAGAGAGTTACTGAACGAATTCATGATCACGGAATGTATTTTTTATTACACAGTTGTGGGAATATTTATTACCTAATACCAAAATTAATTGAATCAGGGGTAGATTGTCTTCAATTAGACCAGCCCCGAATGACCGGATTAAAAAGATTGCAGGAATTTGGCGGAAAAATAGCATACATGTGTGTAGCTGATATTAGTAAAATAATTCCTTATAAAACCCCTAAAGAAGTTGAAGCTGAAGTTCTTACGATGATAAAGACCCTTGGAAAATTCAAAGGTGGATTATTAGGCACAATTTATGCCGACCTTGCAGCAGTTAATTTTCCTGCAAAAAATATGGCTGCAAATGTAAGAGCTTATAAACGCTTCGGGAAATATGGTGAATATCCACTTAATTAATAATTTTGGTGTATGATAAAATGGAAAAAAATGTAAGTTTTCAATCTGAAGATTTAAAAATTAACGGTATTATCTATTTACCTTCAGAATCGGGAAAAAAACCTGGCGTAATTGTGCTTCATCCTCATCCTGCTTTTGGAGGATCAATGGAAAATAATGTCGTTAATGCGGTATGTGAAGCACTTCAAAAAAATGGAGTAATCGCATTTAAATTCAATATCCGTAATCCGAACATAAAAAAAGCTATAAGACATACTATTACAGCATTAGATTTCTTTACATCTATTGAAAAATTAGATGAGTCTAGAATTGGAGTTTGTGGGTATAGTTGGGGAAGTAGAGTTATACTAGAAGCACTTTATAATGAACCAAGAATTAAGATTTTAATTGGGGTATCTCCACCAATCTCTATGTTCAAATTTGGTTTTCTACTGGATTCCGAAAGACCTATAAAACCTATATTATTGACTGTAGGAACTCACGATCAAATTATTCCTGTATCTTTAATAGAAGATTTCTTCAATAAATTAAAAGATCCCAAAGAATTTGAGACTTTTAACACTGATCATATCTACATAGGTGCTGAAAGAAAGCTATCAGAGCGAGTAATACAATTTGTTCAGAAATATCTTTAAAAATTGTGACCAAACTGCTAAAAAAGATAAAAATCACTCCGTTAGCTGCAGAAAGTTTTGGCGTTCGATCTATGGCAACTCTAGTGGAAACACCGGATACTAAAATTTTAATTGATCCTGGATGTGCCTTAGGTCCGAGACGCGGAGATGCCAAAAAATTTTATTATCCCCATCCTCTTGAATATAAAGCTTTAAAGGAATGCACTGAAAAAATTGTTGCTGCTAGCAAAGAAGCTGAAATATTAATAATATCACATTATCATTACGATCACCACAAACCTCAGTTCACTGACTATTTTACTATTCATTCAAACAAAGAAATTGCACAAAAGATATATTCTAATAAAATAATTTACGCAAAGGATTTTCATGATAATATAAATGCAAGCCAACGTAAGAGAGGGTTTTTATTTAATAAAATAATGAAGAAATATTTCAAGGAAATTCATTTTGTTGATGCTAAAACGTTACAAAGGGGCAATACTGAGGTAAAATTTTCCCCTCCCGTATATCATGGGGAAGAAAAGGCGAAAGGTGGTTGGGTTATCATGTGTTCAATCATTTATGATGATGAGAAGTTTCTATTCACTTCTGATGTTCAAGGACCAATGAATAAAGACGCATTAGATATAATTTTAAATCAAAAACCTGATGTAGCATATATTGGAGGACCCCCTACATATTTGCGTAACTTGCTTTCTGATAATGTTCTAAATCAAGCCCTGAATAATATGACCCAACTAGCAGAGAAAATACCCAGTCTAATTATTGACCATCATTTACTTCGGGATAAAAATTGGCGCAAATGGGCGGATACTATCTTTGATATTGGATTAGAAAAGAAACATAAAATGTATTGTGCTTCAGAATATATAAATAAACCAGAAAATATTTTAGAAGCTATCCGTGAAACTCTATACAAAAACCACCCCCCAAATGAAAAGTTTATGAAATGGCTAAACCTACCGGAAAAAAAGCGAACAAAAATTATTCCTCCTATAAATTAGAAACAAAAAATTTACAGAGGAGAATAGTTTTTATATCATGGAATTTTAAAGTAAGTCAATATAAGGGAAATTTTCAGTATATATTAATGAAAATCCAAAATTTCATTCATTAAAATTAGATGTAAGTGTAAATTTATGATAAAACGAAAACCTATAAAAGATATGCCCAAATTAGATTCCCCTTTAGCATTGATAGGCATGCCTGGAATTGCTATGGTTGGAAAATTAGCTTTAATTAATATTGTAAGTTCTCTAAATGCAGAAGAAAGTTCTGAAGTCTATCATGATGATCTCCCACCTCATGTAATCATAGATGAAGGTGGCGAAATGCGATTACCTAAGGTAACGATTTTTTTTATAAAGAATCCCGAAATCAGTCATGATTTGGTTTTATTTACCTCTGATTATCAACCAACAACTTCCGCAGGAATTTATCAATTATCCGATTATGTTTGTGGATATTGTCAAAAATTAGGCGTAGTAAATATTATATCAACAGGTGCCTTTGTGCCTGAGTCACTTAAGAAACCTTATAGGCAAGTATATATCTCGGGGTCCAGTGAGGAGTTTATCAATTTCTTTCTTGAATCAAAAACCGGAACAACGATTTTATTGAAAGGTGGTTATATAACAGGAGCTAATGGCATTATTCCAGCATGGGGAAAGGTTCATTATGATATAGATGGAGCTTGTTTGTTGGCTGACACACTTCCAATGAGAGCACTAGATCCTACGGCTTCCAAGGCAATTGTAGAAGTTCTAAATGAACGATATGATCTCAAATCGGATGTAAACAAGTTGGAAAAACAAATTTCGGAAGTAGAATTAGTTTCTTCAGAAATTAAAAAAAGACTTAAGGAAGAGAAGGAGCGACAACAAAGAGAGACACGACCTTATATAAGTTAAACCTTAAATTTTTATTTTTTCGGAAAGTCAATAAATTTAAAAGATTTGACAAGACTCTTGAAAAAACGGGAAGCATCCAGGCGGTCCATTAAAAATTTAGAAATTTATGGTGATGCCGCTTATGATGCCGAGGAAAATTATGAAATCACGTTTTTGAATGATACTAAATTGATCGTAAAGCCCACATTTTTTTAAAGCTGCTTTACAAGTTTCAGAATTGATAGTTGGAAAATTACCTCCTCCTTGGAAGGCAGCAAAAACAAGCCGTCCTCCTCTATTTTACCCTAAGGGTGGGCAGTGGAGATATAAGTGACTGTTTTTTATGATTAAAAAAAGAGGAAAATGATAGTGTTATAAAAAACAGTAAATGTTGGAACGTATGATTGGATTATATAAAATGGAGGGTTCTTGAATGTATTATAAGATGGAATAATAATTAATAGTGGATGATTCTGATTTTGTCTAATAATATTAACATTTTTTAGATGATTGTTTTTTGATTTGGTCTGGTTTTTTGGTGATATAAAAATAGGTGAATGTTAATAATAATAATACGATAAAAATGGCTCCAATGGTTATTAAAGTTGCCAGAGGGGTTTGTGTGGATCCAAGTTGGGTGAGGAGGGGTATTATATTTAGTGAGCCTCCCCCACCGCCGCCTTCCT
>JABXJV010000160.1 GCA_013375355.1 Candidatus Helarchaeota archaeon | reverse complement strand
TCATGGTCTCCATAAAGTAATGGCCCCCATGGGGGTAACCAGAACTCACTTGCCCAACTTCCACCTGGAATTGGTCCCCAACCTGCCAGTAAACCCCATTCGGTGATTGGATCGAAAGGTCCTAATGGTGAAATTGAATTATCTAAAAAATCAACTACCAAATGCATCGAATATCCTGCAAAGAAAGGTAAAGTTAAGGGATTATCTCGATAAATATAAAATGTGAATAGAGCAACAACCCCAATAGCTAGGAAAGTATGTGTAATTATGTGATGTAAAGCATAAGGATGAAGCCCTAATATATAAGCTGGTATGACATCTAAATCTGGAAGTAAACCACTAAAAAGCCCAACCCACCAATATTTCACTCGGTTTTCAGCTCTTTCACTAGCATCTTTTAATTTATATCTTAATATTAATTCTGCAAATAAAATACCAACGAACATGTGTGTAAAAAATGAGGTCATGATTTTTCACTTTATTTACAAAAATAAATTGTATTTTTTAAGGTATTTGCTTAATTGCTAAACATTAAAATTAATTAATATTGAGTTTATATCTATGAAAAATATTCAAAATAAACGATTATTAGGAAAAATAGCTTTGATAACCGGAGCTGGCAGCGGAATAGGAAGGGCAACAGCAATTCGATTTGCAAAAGAAGGAGCGAAAGTGATTGTTAATGATATTAATGAAGAAGGAGTAAAAGAAACTTTAAGGATGATTGAAGAATTAGGTGGAGAAGCTTATCCAGCGATTGCGGATGTTTCTAATGAAGAAGAAGTTAAAAAAATGGTTGAAAATACATATGAAAAGGGAGAAGTTGATATATTATTTGCAAACGCAGGAATTGGGGACTATAACCCTTTTTTAAGGACACCATTTAAATTTTGGGATCGGATGTTCAAGATTAATTTTTTTGGAGTAGTCTTTGTCGCGAGGGAAGTTATAAAACGAATGCAAAGACGAAAAGTACCGGATGATCAGTTAAGAGGAAAAATAATTATTACTTCTTCGGGTGCGGCCAAGGAGCCACAAGCTAAGATGAGTGCATATTCTGCTTCAAAGGCTGCCTTAGTAGCATTAACTGTTTCACTTGCAAAGGAGTTTGGTAAAAAAAGAATATCTGTAAATTGTATATGTCCCGGGACTATTTTAACTCCGATGTACGGAGCCCAAACAACTAAAGAACAACTTGAAGGCCTAGATGGTCAAGTACATTTAGAACATAAACCAGTTGGTGATCCCGAAGATGTAGCAAATTTAGTTTTCTTTCTAGCTTCTAATGATTCTGATTATATTTCCGGACAAGCAATTAATGTTACAGGTGGTATGATCTTCCATTAGTTCAATTTTTCTTTGATAATTAATCTTAATAGAGAAAAAAATTAAAAAATTAATTAAAAGAAGTATTTCCGAAGTCGAGTATAAAGTTTTTGAAATCCAAGTTTTTGAGAAATTGCCAAAGCTTTTGGAGTGTCATCACGAATGTTTGTGTCGACATAAATAACTTTATTCTTTTTAAGATATTCATGTGCTTTTTGTGCTAATTCAAAACCTACTTTCTTTCCTCGAGCTGATCTCTTTACATACCAAAGTGAAGTTCTTCCGTATCTCCTTCGAAGTCGGTCAGTTTCTATTTCTGCTACTAACATCCCCACAAGTTCTTTTGTAGCGGTGTCTTCAGCACAAAAAATATTTAAATTTTTATATTCCAAATCTTTGATCTCTAAGCAAAGGAAGTAGCTCTCCAATAAAGAAAACCAAAGAGGCTCATAAAAAGGTTCTTTTAGGCTTTCTACATATGTTTTAGCAAGTTTGGTGATTTCCTCTCTATCCGCCTTCTTAACTTCTCTAATTATAAACGTCAATTTCAATCCTCTTTTTTTATGTCCTAATTAAAATTCATTAAAGCATTTAAAAATTTTAATAATTATATCATTGAAAATTAAAAATTAGTACTTATTTTACATAAAATAAATTAAATTTTTAAAATAAAGAAAAAGAAAGATGATTAAATGAATTATTTCGCTTCTTCATTTTCTATTATAACAGCAGTGCCTTGTCCGCCCCCAATACACATATTTGCGCAGCCATATCTCGCCTTTTCTAACTTCAATATCCTAGCTAATGTTCCTACTAATCTGACTCCACTCATTCCGAGCGGATGTCCAATTGCACACCCTCCACCTTTTACGTTTACTTTATCAGGATTGAGTCCAAGTTGATCTATAGCATATAATGCAACTACGGCGAATGCTTCATTAATTTCCCAAAAATCTATATCCTTT
>JABXJV010000159.1 GCA_013375355.1 Candidatus Helarchaeota archaeon | reverse complement strand
TCGCAATTATTGAAATCAACAGGTATTGATTTTATCCAATACAACAAGGACTATTATATTTCAAATTTACCTGATCCATATCTTGCCAAGGAAATGATATTTACAAGAAACTATTTGCATGAGGGTCTTCTTGTTCCTTTAAATGGAATTACACAATTCTCTCATTTTCCGACGGAAAATATGCTTTCCAGTCAACTGTTTAAAATAGGATATGTTAACAATTCAATTCCCTCTGATAAGTTTATAAACTCAAATGGCACAGTCATTGGCTATTATGAAGAATTAGATAAAAAATTTCCTGTATTCCTTTCATTGGATTTAAAAAGGCATCATACATATATCATTGGCTCAACAGGGAGCGGTAAATCTGTTCTATTACAAAATATGATAAAAAGTGATTTGAATAATAATCAGGGATTATGTGTTATTGACCCGCATGGTGACCTTGCCAGAGCAGTTATCGGTTTGGTCCCTGAAAATAGAATGGATGACGTAATTTATTTTAATCCTGCTGATGAAGAATATGCCCCTTGTTTTAACATACTTAATCTAGGACTAGAAAAATATGAAGCATGTAATTGCTTAATGGATGTTTTTAAAGCAATTTTTACAGATTGGAGTTATCGTCAGCTTGAAATTATTAGATTTTGCTTGCTTGCTTTACTTGAAAAGAGTGGAACAAAAATCAAAAACATTCTTGATATTCTCTTAAATAAAAAATATAGAGAAAATCTAGTTGCTAAAATAACTGATCCATTGGTCAAAGAGTGGTGGCAAGGTTTTGGTCGATTTAGCAAAGATGCGGGTAATCCAATCAGCTATAAAATTAATATGTTTTGTACCACTCCTCTAATTTCAAGTGTTATAAACCAGTCGGATAATAAAATAGATATTTTTGATATCCTTAAGAATGGTAAAATTCTGATTGCTGACTTGCCAAAGGGAAAACTTGGAAATGAATATAGCCGGCTCTTAGGAACTTTAATAGTTTCTTTATTTCAAGTTGCAGCTTTGAAAAGGGAAAAAATTAGTGAAGCATTAAGAAAAGATTTTACAATTT
>JABXJV010000158.1 GCA_013375355.1 Candidatus Helarchaeota archaeon | reverse complement strand
TTTTATGAATTTTAGAAATACTCCACCTCCCACCTGATTCAAAACAACTATAAATACTTTTTAAAATTCTAAAAATTTTTCCAATTTGTTTAATCTCATATCCATTTGGGTTTTCTATAGTGTAAATATATCCACAATAATTGATCTTTGGCTTATTTTGAATAATTATTATGTAATTTATCCATTTTTCAATTGTTGAAAAACGACTAAATGTCTCTTTTGCTATCTGTTTTTTTTTTCTAGGCAATCCATCACTTAAACAACCAAAAATATCAAGAATTATTTCGTGATTAGCCCGCCTTTCAATTAGGTAGGTTTGCTCTGCCTTAGTTATTATATTTCTTTTTTCATTAATTTTATCCATATTTTCTACCAATTCCTATTTGAAAACTAAATTGTAAATTAAAAGTCTATTAACTCAATCTTTTCTATATCAATACCGAAATTATTTGCAATAGAAAGAACAGAATGAGGGTTAATTGAAAAGTTTCCATTGCAAAAAGCAAGAACACCGATTTTTTTTAAATCATATTTTGTATTTAACATCGCGATATGAAAAATATGCTTATTACGAACATAATAGATTTTGTGGTCTGGCAATCCGTACTTATATGGTTGTAAATCTAAACAAATTATATCATCAGCACATTTTATAGTTTCCCAAGTCTCAATGGGCTGATATTCTACGGTAACGGGAACAACTACAATAAATCTTAATTTTTTGCTAACTTTTCGGTAACATAATCCATAATGTAATGCAATGGTCTCCCCACCTATTGAACCACCTAAATAAATTCTCTCAACTAAAGCGTACTCGACCAAGTTGCGCATTATCTCCATTATGATTGCTTGATTTCTTGATGAATATCGTTCTAAAAAACCAGCGCCATTTTCAGAACCACATGCATCGTGACTGGCTGTAATAATTAGATCGGTCTTTTGAAAAATAGGATTAATGTCCGATTTGCTCTTATTTACAACATCCATATATATTACCTACTTGAAATCATTGTTTTTACATAATTTTTTCCTAATTTCAGATTACTATTTAGATTGTTTACAGGATTTAATGATAAATTTGAAAATGTCCCCTTATTATCCTTTTTTTCAACACTCAGGATTGACTCCCCCAGATAAGTAACACTTATAAAAAATCGCCATTCCATTTAAATCATTATTTTTTAAATTAACAAAATATTCACAATTCTTATTAAATTCATTAGCAAATAAAAATGAAAGGGGGGAGGGATGGATAAGTAAAAGATTTGAAATTTTGTCGCATCTTTTAGACAATATTTCAAAAAATAAATCCCTTTTAAAAAAGAACGATAAATTCATCTTAGATACAACACTTGAAATAAAAAATGGAAAAACTCTTACGGTAAATAATAATTTAAAAATCCTATTAGTAATAATTATCAAAAAAATTAAGTCATAAATTAATATTGTATTTCATTTGATTCTTGTGAGTAATGATAGCAATATAGGGAATAATTTAAACGGAGATAATCAAAATTAATTTTAAAAAACAAATAGAATTAATTCTAGAGGACCTTAAAAGAGTTTCCAGGAATTTCATGAATTTTGCAATATATTTTTCAAACTTCCTGAACAATTTAGGTATAAAGTATAATGATATAAAAAATAATAGGGAAAAGATTCTCGAAGAAATTAAGCAAAAATATCCAAATGAT
>JABXJV010000157.1 GCA_013375355.1 Candidatus Helarchaeota archaeon | reverse complement strand
TAGAAAATGCTGTATTTAAATTTTTCTATTTATGATTTTCAAATACTCAGGATCAATCAGAAATATCTTTTCAGATTTTCCGTTCTTTTTAGCAATTTTAGATTCAATTCCTTCGCATTCGATTTCTGAACATTGGCCATCATCAGTTAAACATCTAACTATCTCTTTACATGGCTCAAATACAATACAAGGAATTAGTCTGTATAAGTATTTATTCAAATCATTATCATACCTCTCTTTTATGGCCAGAGTAAATTTCAGTATATTTTCATCTCTATTTACAAACTTGGCGTTGTCAATAAGTCTTCCTTTTAGATAGATTCTGTTCATTATCATATACCTCAACTGTTATATTTCTATAGTAATAAAACTGTATATAGCTACTTAGGAATAGTATCACCTTTAAAAATCTTTCGATTATTAAAGGCTTCTTTACACCTAAAAATTTATTTTTTCCTTTGCTCATTGCAAAGCCAATCATAAATTTTCCCCCCAAAGGGGTTGGCTAAAGCCTTAAAATATATTTTAATTAATCTCTTCTTCTTTCAATTCCTTTTCGGAAATTATTTTTTTTTTACACTATATAAAAAAAGAAATTCCTCAATTAAGAAGGAATTTCAGAGGTTATTAAAATGATAAAAGAAATTTTAAGTATTTTGTTTGTATTCAGTCAATTCAGGTATAAAAAGCCTGAAGACAATTCAGTAAGACAGTGCTGGATATGTGATGAATATTTCTATTCATATCCTGACAATCCTCATTTAGTCTGTCCTGACTGTAAAGATTCTATAAAAGAGTATGGCTATAAAAGGCATGTAATGTATTTTTCCAAAATAAAGAAAAAGACCTTAAAAAAGTTTAATGGTATAAATAATCAGTTTTTCTCTGATTAAAAATCCTATCGGATTTTTAATATGGGGGAAATCTCTTTGTGAGATTTCTCCCCCTCCTTTCAGTCGGGGGACGGTGTTGGCGTGTGTTCTGCGTATGCTGCTGTAAATATTACAGCTTATCTCTAATGGATATCCATTTCCAAAATGTCTCTTCCATTTCCAAGTGTAAGTTCTTAATAAATAAATAAGTAAATAATAATAGTATATATAATGAGGATATGGAAATGGAAACGGGAAATGGAAAAATCGAAAGGTTTATATAATATGGAATATCTATTATTACCACTGGAAAGAGGCAAATTTAAAGGTTAAAATGAACTTCAACCAAAGCAATGGTCAAAATGATAAATACATGCAAATGGAGCAGTATTTTCTTAAAGATCAGAATAAATGGCATTCTGGAACTCATGATTTAATATCAGAAAATCATCCTACACATTTATTATCATTAGATGATACCTTTTTTAAGCCTACAATCGATGAAGAAGATAGCCTTGATTCAACAACCTTAGATTCATTCTTTAAAGATAAGTTAGAATTAAATGAATTACACGTTTCAAGTTTAGTATCTCAGATTTATAAAAGAAATGACATTAAAAAAGAAAACCTATACAGAATAGATAAAGATATGATGAAATGTCAGACTAAAATTTTTGAAATTGAGCATATACCAAAATGGTATAACAGAAATATAACAACTACAAGAAATACACTGGAAAAAGAGATTTTGGACCTTGAAAAAGAGAAAAGAGCTGAATATGTCTCATGGTGGAGAGATTTAGTATTAATAAAAAGAGATT
>JABXJV010000021.1 GCA_013375355.1 Candidatus Helarchaeota archaeon | reverse complement strand
CTCGATGATCTTTTCTTTAAAAGTCTGCTTTTTCATAACTGTTTCAAGTTAGTTTAAATTTTGTTTTTATCCGCTCTAAAAATATTTTAAACTTATTACTATAAAATAGGTTCCCTTTTATTATTAGGAATTACATTCTTTTCTTTTTGAACAGTTCATTCAGTTTTTTTTGTGCATCCTCTTTAGATAGAGTTTTATGATTTTTTGGTTTTTCTTTTAAAGGAAAGAAATAATCACAAAAATTTGCATTATCTTTTTCTTTTACCCACTCTGCCTCTGGTTCTTTACATTCGTGGTAAGCAAGTTTATCATAAAATCTACAATTAAAACAGCAGTGAATATAAGCCTGACAGTAAGGACAGGTTTCTGACCTGCCGATTTTCTCTTTCCCCTTTATCTCATTTTTGCACTTCCAGCAGTACATATTTGCATAACCAAAAATTTGCCGTATTTTTTTGATTTCTTTTTTAAAATCTCTGCTTATTTTTCCTTTATTTCTAAATCTAAATAGGTCTAAAAGTCTTATATTAAAATATAATTTTAGTTTATCTTATATTCTAAATAATGAAAATTCTTATAAAAATCAAGAAAATAATATATTAAATAATTTTTGGTATTTTGGATTAAGTGGTTATTATGGAGAAATCGATTTAATAATGCGGAAGATAATGTTTAGTTTACATCAATAAGAGAAAAAAGCTTATCTCTTTCAGTCATGTATTTTCGTATGAAGAGTTTAATTGTTTTGGTAAGTTTATAAGAAAATTTTCCAATTGGCATGAAATAATATTTACTTGACCCAAAGGGTCCACCTAAAAGTATCCCCTTATTTTTTAATTCCTCAAGTACCTTTTCTGCTGTATTTTTGATTATTTCTAATTTTGATGAAATTTTTTCAATGTTTATCTTATTATAATAGTCTATAATTGTTTATAAAAAAAATTCTCTCTTTTAAATTAAAATAAATATAATTATATTCAATTATAAAAAGGTAAAAATTTGGGAATTTAAAAGATAAGGTTGAATATGGAGTTTGGAGATTATTATAGAAGTCTTCAGAAAAAGATAGATGACAAATTGATTTCACTTGTGAGGGAGAAATATCCCCCCAATTTATATAATCCGATGAAGTATGCACTTTCTCAAATAGGAAAACGCATACGCCCGATACTTTTGATATTTTCTTGTGAGGCGCTTGGAGGAAGTTTAAGAGATTGTTTTGATGCTGCAGTAGCAATAGAAATTCTTCACAATTTTACGCTTGTACACGATGATATAATGGATGATGACCAAATCCGAAGGGGAAGCAAAACAATTCATGCTAAATGGGATAAAAATGTGGCGCTTCTGTGTGGGGATGGGCTGATAGCACTCGCTTACAGTTCACTTCTGAAATCTAATGAAAAATGTATCAAAAGAATTACTTCTATCTTTTCTAATGGTATTGTCAATGTATGTGAAGGACAGTCTCTTGATAAAGATTTTGAAGTTATGAAAGATGTCGGTATGGATGAGTATATATATATGATTAAAATGAAAACAGGTGTATTAATGTCGATATCATCCGAAATCGGTGCTATTCTGGGAGGAGGTTCCGAAAAGCAGATATCTGCTTTAAGGCTTTATGGGATGAATGTAGGAATTGCATTTCAGATTCAAGACGACCTTCTGGATATAATTTCTGACCAAAAAACACTTGGAAAACAGCCCGGCAGTGACCTTGTCCAGGGAAAGAAAACTTATCCTTTTATCCTTTTAAACCAGAAGGCAGATAAAAAAGAAAAAGATTATTTGAAAAAAATGGCAAAAAAAGTTGAAATCAAAAAGGACGATATCTTTTTTATTAAAGAAATCTTGAATAAATATGGAATAATTGATTACACAAAAAAAGAGGTAAATAAAAGAATAAAAAAAGCCGCCAGTTATCTGAAAAATATTGGGAATAATACCGAAAATTTACTCCGACTAACAGAAATGATTGAGGAGAGAAAGTATTAAGTTTTTTTGTATTAAAACTTTGACAAAAGTGTATTAGTCATTCCTGCCTGTTCAAAATTAATTTGGGCTTGATTTATCAAGCCCATGCAAATATAATGTTAACATATTATTATAAAATGTAGGGATTCGATTTATCGAATCCGATATATATTTATTAAGGATTCAAATAAAAAAAATTGCAAAATTCAGTAATTTTAATTATAATTAATATATATCAGGGTTCTTTTAGTAAATATAATTTTAAAATTGTAATGGAGGGAAAAGATGCAGGAAAATGAGGAGATAACAAAAAGAATATTTTTAAAGAAGCTGCTCTCCCTCGGTGGGGCGTTTGCCGGTTTTGGTTTAAGTAAGCGGGGATTAATGTCTGAACCAGTTAAAACTTATAAGGATGAATCTTATCTTCCTGAAATGCCTATGATTCAATTTGGAAAATATAAAGTCTCAAAAATTATTGTCGGTGGAAATCCAATAAGCGGAAATTCCCATTTTTCTAATCAAATGAGCCAGAGTATGCTTGATTATTTCTCTGAAGAAAATGTTACAGATTTGCTGCGCATCTGTGAAGAAAATGGGATAAATACCTGGCAGTCGAGGGGAGACAGGCATATTATGCGACTTTTACGTGTTCACAGAAATAAAGGGGGGAAATTATATTGGATTGCACAGACTGCTTCAGAAATGGTTGACATACCTAAGAATATCAGGACAATAGCAAGCAATGGAGCAATTGGAATTTATCATCACGGCTCAAAAACCGATGCTTTATGGAAAAACGGACAAATCGACAAGGTTAATGAAATGCTGAAGGTTATGAGAGATGCCGGTGTAATGGTGGGAATGGGGAGTCATATTCCAGAAGCTTTGGAATATGCCGAAGAAAAAGGGTGGGATATAGATTTCTATATGGCGTGCTTCTATCATCCCCTAAAAAAGAGGGGGCAAATAGATGAAAAAACCGGAAAACCTTTCCAAGGTGAATATTACGGAGATGAAGATAGGGACAAAATGTGCAAATTCATAAGACAGACCGATAAAATTTGCTTTGGGTTTAAAGTTCTTGCAGCGAGCAGAAAGTGTCAAACAAAAGAATCTACAAGGAAGGCATTTGAATATGCTTTAAAAAACATGAAGAAAAACGATGCGGTAGTTGTCGGAATGTTCTGGCCCTATCATGCCAAAGAAGATACACAGTATGTTAAAACTGTCTGGAAAGAAATTAGTTCTATTTGAATAAAAATGATAAAATAGAAATTAATACATCTTACAAATTCCAGAGGTAGGTAAACTTTATAAGAATTGCCCTGTCTTTGATGTTCTTAATTCCCGGAATTGCAGTATCTCTATTTTCATTATAAACGAGATAAAAATGGCTTTTAGGTCTATATATATAATTTAACAGAAAGTTTCCAACAATCTTATGATCGGCATCATTCCATTGGATATAGTACTTTGCGAAGAGTTGAGGATTAAATGAATAACTAAATCTTCCAGAGACGAGATTTGATTCTGCCTCACCATTTTTTAAAACAAGATTATTATGAGTATAATTTAAACTCACATTAAAATTATTTGAAAGTTTCAAGGAGTTTCGGAAATAGATGCTCTTACT
>JABXJV010000156.1 GCA_013375355.1 Candidatus Helarchaeota archaeon | reverse complement strand
TTATTAAATAAATTGGGAATTATACCCACTATTCTTGAAGATGAAAAATGCTGCGGTCATGATAGTTTATGGACCGGCGATTTATCAACCTTTAAAAAATTAGGAGAATACAATATTAATGCAATTGAAAAAATTGGGGCTAAATTAGTTATATTTAATTGTGCTGAAGGTTATAGAACATTCAAAATTGACTATCCTAAATATATTCGGGAATATAATTTCGAAGTTACTTCTTTAGCAGAATTTTTACTTAATAAAATTGAGAATAAAGAATTTGAATTCTCTTATGAATATCCGAGAAAAATAACTTATCATGATCCTTGTCGATATGGAAGACATTTAGGAATTTATGATGCTCCACGTAAAGTTCTTCAAGCAATTCCTGGAGTGGAATTGATCGAAATGGAGAATTCTCGTGAGGATGCTCAATGTTGCGGAGTGAATTCATGGATTAATTGTAATATTGAGACGAAAATGTTAAGGACCCTCCGATTAACAGAAGCAGAAAATACGGGTGCTGAAGTTTTAGTCACTACTTGCCCAAAATGTCAAATGCATTTTAATTGCTTAAAACACGAATTAAAAGAAGATCCTAATGAAAAAGAATTTACTATTCAAATTGAGGATTTTGCTACGTTTGTAGCTAAGAGTGCTTTTCTTATTTGAGGTGTATTGTTTGTTCCCAAAAATATTAGCATTTCTATGTAATTGGTGCAGCTACGCAGGAGCGGATTTGGCTGGGGTTAGCAGATTTCAGTATCCTCCTACTATTCGTGTTATTAGGGTTATGTGTTCGGGTCGAGTGGATCCAGTCTTCGTTTTGAAAGCATTTGAGAACGGGGTCGATGGAGTATTGGTTGGAGGCTGCCATCCAGGAGATTGTCACTATATCTCTGGAAATCTCGCCGCTGAAAAACGGATGACTAGTTTAAAAAACGTACTTGAAAATCTTGGTCTTGGCGCAGACCGACTTCGTCTAGAATGGGTTTCTGCAAGCGAAGGGGCAAAATTTCAATTTACTGTTCAAGAATTTACAGAAAAAATTAAAAAGTTAGGACCAAATCCACTTAAAAAAAGTAATGGAGGTGGTGATGAGAGCGTTGACTGAAGATACTATTCGCATTGGAGTTTTTGTTTGTCGCTGAGGTAAAAATATTGCCGATATTATTGATGTACCTGAGATAGTCGAATACGCCAAATCACTACCATTGGTGGCAGTAGCTGAGGAATATATTTCCTTGTGTACTGAAGCTGGTGCTGCTTTAATTTCGGAAAAGATAGAGGAATTTAAGCTGAATCGGATCATAGTTGCAGCTTGTACTCCTCAAACACATCAAAGAGTATTTCGAAGAGTTCTACGAGATAACGGTTTAGATCCGAGTATGTTGGAATTCGTAAACATTCGGGAACATGATTCTTACGTTCATCGGGATAGTCCAGAAATCGCGTTTGAAAAAGCTAAAGATTTATTAAGAGCTTCAGTTTATAAAGCGGCTCTTTTGGAATTGATTCCTATTAAAAAAGTTGATGTTAAACCGGAAGTATTAATTGTTGGCGGTGGCATTGCTGGAATGACTAGTGCTTTAAATCTTGCAGATCAGGGGTTTAAAGTATATCTGGTAGAAAAATCCACAACAATTGGGGGTCATACAGCAATGTTTGACCGAATTTTCCCCACTGACGAATGTTGCATCTGAATTCTTGGACCACTAATGCTTGAAACCGGCAGTCACCCGAATATTGAATTAATTACATACAGTGAAATAACAGGTATCGAAGGGTATATTGGTAATTTTCAAGTAAAAATCTTGAAAAAACCTAGGTTTGTGAAAGAAGATAAATGTACTGGATGCGGAGCTTGTCCAGAAGTATGTCCAATTCACGTACCAAACGAGTTCAACTTCGGTTACAGTAGCAGAAGAGCTATATACACATTGTTTCCTCAAGCAGTGCCTTTAAAATACACAATTGATGAAGAAAAATGCATCAAATGCCGTTTATGTGTTGCAAAATGTGAAGAAGAAGCAATTGATTTTGAACAACAGCCTGAAGAAATAACAATTAATGTAGGTACTATTATTGTGGCAAGCGGGTATAAAATCTTCGACCCAACTGGTGTGTTTGGGTATGGCAAATACGAAAATGTTATAACTCAGCTACAATTAGAACGTCTCTTAAGCCCTAATGGACCTACCCTTGGTGAATTTCGAAGAATTTCTGATGAAAAATTCCCTAAAAAAGTTGTCATGATTCAGTGTGTTGGCTCAAGAAGCGTCGATACTAATGAATATTGTAGCGCTGGAGTGTGCTGTCTCGTAGCCATTAAAAATGCTGGGTTATTAAAACATGAAAACCCAGATACTGATATAACGATTTGTTACATGGATATTAGAACACCAGGAAAAGCTTATGAAGAGTATTACAAAAGAATGCGAGAATTAGGTATAAAGTTTCTCCGTGGAAATATTGCTGAAGTGAAAGAGGATCCAGAGACAAAAAATCTTATTTTACGAGTTGAAGATACTCTTAATGGAGAAATTAAAAAATTGGAAGCAGAATTGGTGGTCCTATCGGTTGCTATGGAACCTTCTGAAGGTACTGACAAGATAGCAAGTCAGTTACGTCTGGAGAGGAGCCCTGACGGATTTATAAAAGAATTTCACCAGAGATTGGATCCAATAAGAACTAAAATACCCGGAATTTACGTGGCAGGTGTTGCTCAAGGTCCTAAAGCTGTTGATGCAACTGTAAATCAAGGAAAAGGTGCAGCTGCAGCAGCTGCAATTCCGATGACTAGAGGAATCTATGAAATAGAATTAATACGTGCAAATGTGAATGTTCAGAATTGTAGTAGATGTGGACAATGCGTGGTCATTTGTCCCTACCAAGCAATCACAATGGAGAATGATACTATAAAGGTGAATGAAATATTTTGTCAAGGGTGTGGAGCGTGTGCTGCTATCTGTAAAAATAACGCTATGACCCTTAAAGCATATGGAAATAAACAATTCGAGTCTTATATCGACAATTTATTTACCGAATTGACAAAAATTCAATCAACTGAATAGAGAATGAATTTCATAAGTAAACTTATGTTATGGAATGACTCCCCGAATGCAACGGGAAATTCCTAATTTTAATAATAAGATATAATGTAAAGATTAAAAACCTCATATAACGTTTAGAGGAAAATTAAAATAAAATAAAAAAAAATTTAAAAAATTTAAAGACTTGCTACTGTTTTATCAAGTTCTTCATGCACTGCCTGCATAGCTTCTATTAATTTTTTTTCTGAAGCTATCAAATCTGTCAAAGATTTCTTTATAAGTTCGTCTTTTTCTTGATTAAAATCAGTCATTAATTTGTCAAATCGGTCTTTAGTGTCTGACAGTTTATCTTTTGAGGCGTTAAATTCTGCTGTTTTTGTTTCTTTTTCAGCCAATTTCTTTGTCGCTTTATCAGTTCTACCTTTGGTTTGTGCGTCTGCTATGTCAGCATCTATTTTTTCAAGTTTCCCCTTTAATTTTCTTGCGTCTTTTGCGGCAGAACTTAATTCTTTGATTGAATCATTTAATAAATCGGATTTTCCTACCAATTGTCTCAGCACAAGGATAACATCATCAGTTACATCATGAATATATTGTTTTTGACCATCAAGAAGTCCCTCATATTTTTTTGCAACAGCGAAGAATGGTGATGCTTCTTGACTCTCAGAGGTGACTCTTGCGTATTCTTTAAGGTTTTCAATGATTTTCCCATACGGTCCTTCAAATTTTTCAGTATTTTTTAGTATATCATTGAAACCGTCTTCTAGCTTCTTAAAAATAATATTCATTTCATTTTTTACGTCGATATCTTCAGCAAGTAATTGATCCATACTAAAACTCATTTTTATTTCACCATTTTTAATTCTTTAAATATTATTTCTTAATTTGATAATAATTCCTTTTATTATGATTTTAAGCTTTATTAATATTATTTCAATTTCTTAACATTTTTTATTTTAAATGATGTAGAACACAAAAAAATCATAAAAATATGTAAAAAATTGAGATAAAAACATGAATTAATAAAAAAATTGATGAGGAATGAAATTAAAAGTATTTTTTGAATTTTTATATGGTTATTACCTTATTAGTTAATCATTAGTATCTTATTCATCGGCAGGCGCTTCTTCTGTTGTTTCTTCTTCAGCTGGTGCTTCTTCTACGACAGGTGCTTTCGTCTTAGTTACTTTTCCTCCAGTAGCTTTCTCTAATCCACCAATTATTCCTTTTAATGCCCCAATATATGTATTTTCCGCAGAAACTAATTTTTTTAATGCACCTTTTAGTATCTCGTCTCGTTCTTGATTAAAATCTCCGATTGCATTATCATAACGTTCTTTTGAACTTTTTAATCTATCATTTGCGCTGTTTAATTCTTCTTGTGTTTTTTGTTTTTCGGACTCTTTTTTCGTTACTTTTTCAGGTCTGCCTTTTGCATGTAGATCTTCTATTTGTGCCTCTATTTTAGCGACTTTATTTCTCAATTTTCTAACATCTTTTATGTATGAATTCAAGTCTTTATATGTCTCATCAAGAAGTGCAGATTTACCAACTAAATGCTGCAACACAATTATGATATCGTCTGTAATATCAAGAGAAAGTTGTTTATGGCTATCAATAATTGCCTCATAATTATTCCCTAGGGCAAAAAATGGCGACGCTTCTTCTTTACCAGAGGCAGAGGTCGCTTTAGCGTATTCCTTGAGATTATCACTAATTTGTGCATAAGCCTTATCAGATTTTTCATAGACACCTATTAATCCTTTAAATCCTCCTTCAAGCTTCTTGAAAATAGTAGTAAATTCATTTTTTACATCAATATCTTCAGCAATGATCTTGTCAATATCTAAACTCATTTTTTTTTCATCCTATCCAATTTGTTAAATTTTTATTTGATTTTCTTTCCTTTTATTATTTATTACTTTATGAATATTATAATTGAAATTTAAAATCTTAAAAAAATTAAATAAAAACGTTATTAAAAATAAAAATAGATAATTAGAGCTTTCCAGCAGCTTCTTTTTCTTCGTCAATTACATCTTTCATGGTATTTACATACTTGTTTTCGGCGTCTGCCATCTTTTCTAAAGCATCTTTTAAAATATCATCTCGTTCTATATTAAAATTTCCTAGGGTGCCATCAAACCTACCTTTTGCCTCTATAAGTTTATCTCTTGCAAGGCTGAATTCTGATTCTTTTATTTGTTTTTCGCTTTCTTTTTTGGGAACCTTTTCAGGCTTCCCCTTAGCTTTTAATTCCTCTATCTGATCACCTAATTTATTAATTTTGTTCCTTAATTTTCTTGCATTCTTTGCAGCGGAATTTAAATCTTTGATTGATTCATTCAAAAGTTCTGACTTGTTCACGATATCCTGAAGAACTATGACAACATCATTTTTAACATCATGAACGAGTTGCTTTTGTGAATCAATTAGAGACTCGTATCTTTTAGCGAGAGCGAAATATGGAGAATCTTGCTGGTCTTCCGATGTTAATCTTGCATATTCTTTTAAAGTGTCAATTATTTGCGTTAAAGGTTTTTCGAATTTTTCATATACTTTAATCATATCATCGTAACCATCTTCTAGTTTCCTGAAAATGGAATGCATTTCATTTTTTAAGTCTATGTCCTCATTAATAAGCCTTTCAATATCTAAAATCATTTATTTTCACCATTTCTAATTATTTAGTTTTTAAATTGATTTTATTTCAATTGATTATTCTTATTATTTGCATTTTTTAAAATTTTCTTGGATCATTTTTTGCTTAAATTTATAATTTTTAAGATCTAAAAAAAGATATGGAATGTCAAAAAGTTGTTGATAAATATAAGGATTTATTTTCTAGAATTAAGAGATTAAAACCGCTTAAGGATGACACTATTTTTATTAAAGTAGAAAATTGTCTCATTAAAATTTCTCGAATAGAGAAACAACTTTTGATAAATATCGCTAAATTAACTGATAGAAAGGGAGAAATGATGGTAAAATTTTCTGATTTCTCTACTTTACAACAAGTATTAAATGCTAAAGATTTAATAGAATACGGAGAACGTCTTTTATACGCTGTACTTGATCGTAAAATTTTCTTGGACCCCGGAAATGTGGAAAAAGCAACTCAATCTGGTTTTTTTAAATTGATAAGCCGAAGTAGATTTAAAAAGCATATTCAAATTTTCGAATTAACAATTCCAGTAGTCTAGTATCCTACACTATTAATCCTCCCGCTCCTGACTGGTGAAATCCAGTTTCAGGTTTAATTTCGTATACATAATATTTCTCAAAATCATGTCTACATTAAAAGGATTTAAAGATTATTAACACCAAAATTTCGCATTATAGACTTACTAATTTTCTTAATATGGCTCTAACACATTCTGACAAAAATAGGTCAACTTATTTGATGAAATAATATTTAAAAATTTTGTTAAAACACCAAATATATCAAAATAAATTGATAATTTATAATATAATGTACGATAATGAACAAAAATATAGCATATTTGAATTGTTTCAGACTTTTTTTAACTGATCATATATAAAAAAAAACATTTTTATAATTATATGTATTAAGATATTTACATAGAAAGTTTTACAGTCGGATGGGAATGCTTTTTATGGAATCTCAGACTGAATTGGATGAAATAGATAATCAGATTTTAAAATATTTACAAAAAAATGCCAAAACTCCTTTGAAAAAAATAGCTGATGAAGTAGGAAAGACTGAGACGACTATCAGAAGAAGAATTAGAGCGTTAGAGGAATGTGGAGTTATTTCCAATTACACAATACGGGTTTGTTTGTCTTCAGAGGAAAGAAAAATTAAATCTTTTTTAAGAATAGATTCAGAAATTTCTAAGACTAGGGATATTATAAAGAAATTATTGGAATTTCCCGAGATTGAACATATCTATCATATGAGTGGTGAATGTGGTATCTGGGTACTCGCATCTTTTAATAATATTTCAAATTTAGACCAATTTTTAAAACGTTGTATTGGAAAAACCGACGGAATAAGAAGTGTTATAAATTGTATTATCTTAAATGAACTTAATAAAATGGCAAAGGAATAGAATAATATTTAATAAAAAAATAATTAAAATTTATTTGTTAAAAACAAAGTTTCGTATCTTTGATTCTCTAATTTTCTTAATATATCTCTAGCTTGCTTTAATAACTCTGGATAGACTTTCAAATAGACACTCATTTGTTTTCTGTAATCCTCTTGCCCAATTAAATTTGGAAGGGTTCTTTGAGAATATAAGACTTCTCTGGTTCTTTCAAGACCATTAATATAAGATCTGATAAAGTTTATTTTTTCATTTACATATTGCATTCTATTTAAAAGAGCTTCAACAGGTTCTAACGATGCTATTTTTCGCTTAGTTTTAGAAGACCCCTTTACAGAATACTTTTTTTTATATTCTAGTTTTTCTTTTTCAACATACTCAAATAAATATATCAAATCTAATAATATATTTCGATATCTAGGTTTCTGAGTTGCTGGTTTTTCAATTATGTTTTTTAATATTAATTCCATTTCTAATCAACTTCTCATATTCTCTATATAATAATAGTGAAATATTTTATTTATATGTTTTGAAGGCTGCAAATCTTCTATTTTTGGTCAAAAAAGCTTCAAAATTTATATTTTTATAGTAAAAAAAATTTCAAAATTATTATTAAAATTCAAATTGATCAAAAAGCATACTATTTTACATCCATTATGGATAAAAATGAACAAAATATATTAAAATTCTGGATTCTTTAGATATTTTTCTTAATATTATGAAAGATTTAAATTTTTTATTTATAAATTATTATGTATGTCTTTCAAAAAAGAAATATAAATGCGTATATTTGATCAGAATTATATAATATAATAATAAATGTTACCGTTTGTTTTTTTTAAAAAATTATTGTAAAGCATGTATATTAAAATATACACATTTTTATATAGTCGTAATAATAATTTTTTTTCAAACTTTTGATTTTTATTAATGAAAAAAAACATTTTTATTATTTTTTTGGAATTATTCATATAGAAATTTATTAATTTTATTAATATTAATGGGTTTTTTAAATGGAAGATGAATACCATTTAGACCAAATTGATAGGCAAATTCTAAAATTTCTAGAGAAAGATGCTAAAATTTCTTTGAAAATTATAGCTGATGAATTAGGAAAATCAGAAACTACCATTAGAAGAAGAATTAAAGCTCTAGAAGATAATGATATCATATCAGGATACACAATACGTTACAAATTTCCTTCGAAAAAAAGCAAAATTAAGACATTTTTACGAATAGTTCCAGATCTATCAAAAACCCATAATATTGTAAAAAAATTATTTGGATTTTCAGAGATAATCCATATATACCATATGAGTGGTCAGTGTGGTATTTGGGTTCTCGCAAGACTTGACGACATTCCTCAGTTGAGTGAATTTTTAGATAATAAGTTAGGAAAAATAGAAGGAATAAAAAGTATTGAAAATTGCATTATTTTAAATGAATACAAAAAAGAATTTGAGCAATAAGATCTATTTTTTATAAGCATAATATTTTGATAAAAAAATAGATCTCAAGACAAATTCGATATTACTTTTCTTATTTTTTAATTTTCAATAAAATGGTAATGTTTAAAATAAAAAACGAGAATACAAAATTAATAATTTAAAACACAAAAACAAATAAATTGGAAGGTATAACATGAATTTTGGAATTGAATTTGTTCCAGATAGTCCCGTAAGAAAAGTTAGTGCACTTTCTAAATTATCTGAAGAAAAAGGTTTTGATAACGTTTGGATAACTGATCATTACAACAATCGAAACGTATATTCTGTTCTTACATCAGTCTCCTATGAAACAAAAAGAATTCTTTTAGGAACTGGAGTCACAAACCCTGTTTTAATATCCCCAGCTTGGACAGCTTCTGCTATTTTAACTATTAATGAGATTTCTAACGGACGTGCAATTCTAGGTATAGGTGCGGGTGATAAAGCAACATTTGCAAAATTAGGTTTAGGCTTTGAGAAACCACTTACAAGAATGCGAGAGGCAGTTCAAACAATTAGAGCACTTACTACTTTTAATGAAGTTAATTTAGAAGGCAAAGTTTTAAAATTCAAGGGTGCAAAATTAGGGTTCAGATCTTATAAACATAATTGTGGCAAAATGCTGAGTAATAAAGAGATTAAGGCAGCAAAAAAAGACCCAATAAATTGTGATAAATGTGGAAAACCCATAATAAAAGATAGTTTTTTAAAGGGTTTACCTATTTATATTGGTGCACAAGGTCCTAAAATGCTTGCATTAGCTGGAGAATTGGCCGATGGAGTTTTAATAAATGCTTCTCATCCTAAAGATTTTGAATTGGCAATTAAATTCATTAAAGAAGGAGCAATTAGAGCAAATAGAGATCTTAACGATATTGATGTTACGGCTTACGCTAGTTTTTCTGCAGATAACAATGAACAAAACGCAAAACAAGCAGCTGCAATAGTAGTGGCATTTATTGCTGTAGGGAGCCCTCCATCTGTATTAGAAAGACATGAAATTAAACAAGAAGATGTCGATAAAATTAATGATGCCTTAGCAAGAGGTGATTTTGGAACTGTAATAAAAAGTGTTACTTCTGAAATGATGGAAGCCTTTACAATTGCAGGAAAAGCCGATTATTGTTCTGATCGAATAAAAAGTCTCTTCAATATCGGTGTTAATCAAGTCGTGGTTGGATCTCCAATAGGACCAAAGAAGAAAGAAGCAATATCTTACATTTCAGAAAATATTATAAAACAATTTAAAGAATAAACGATTTAACCTTCTCCAAATGTTTTTGAATTAAAACGATTAAAAATCAAATATTCAATTTAATATCTCTTTATATAAGCATTTTAGTATTAATTTTAGGAATTTTTTTATTGGTTCGAAGGGATAAACTCTTTAATTTTACATACAATAAAATTGCTGGAATTGGAATCTTAAGTGCATTTAATAAAGGTGATAAAATTACTGCTGATGCAAGACCTCCAAGACCTCCACCTACCACTATAACGTCGTAATTAGCATTCATAATAATTCTTTATTTTATTCAATATATTTTATTTTGTATTTTTTTTTTTCTTTTCTTTTTGCATCTAATTAAAATCAATATTGAGTAACTTGTTCTCTTAGAAGGGTATCGATGCGTTTCTAAGAGCCTTTGATTTATTCTTCTTGTTTTTCTTTGTACATCCCACCTTTTAAAAGAAGAGTCCAATAATTCATATCCCATAAACATTTAGACGAATTATTTCTTCTTTTTATTTAATTCTTGCCTTCTTCCCCATTTTCTCCTTAATGTATTGTTTCATGTATTGCAATATTCTCAATTTTTTGTCCATCAAGGCAATCAAGAGACCATGAATCAATTTGTATTAGAGACTCTAAGTCTAGACGGACTATTCGACCGTCTCTTGGAAATAGTTTATATTAGGAGTTGAGATTAAAGTCAATCTCTCTCAAATAAAATACATTTTTAAGTGCTTTTCAAAATATCTTTTATATTGAAGCTTAATAAATTTTATTCGTGAGTTTAATTAAAGAAAAGAAAAAATATTCCGCGGATAAAAATTCGTAGAATTTTTTAAACGTTTATATTTAATTCAAAAAATAATCATTATATCGGAGTAAAAGTATAACTTATGGACGATTAGATTAAACCTTTTATCATAGTCGCAGAAGATGGTATATCCCATACCGGAGAAGTTCTTATTACAAACAATAATATATACAAAAGTAAATAAAATGTAATTAAGACAATTCCGGTCTTTTTATCAACTTTTTCCCTATATACAATTAGAAAAATGACACCAATAGATGCAAGAATTATGTAGAGAATTGCAGGCATTGCGAGATCGGCAGAAACTGCTTGTGGAAAAAAAACTTGACCAATTCCTATAGCTATGGATGCGTCAATGATGCAAGAGCCTACGATATCTCCAATAGCAATTTCGACTTCACCTCTACGAATAGCACCCAAATCGACCACTAATTCTGGAAGAGATGTTCCGATAGAGACTAAAAAGAAACTGACAATAAAGTCTGGAATATTAAAAATCCTTGAAAGTTCTAAAACTGAAGCGACTATCATAGCAACTTCAATAGCCACTCCAATGAAACCCATAATAACTAATGCAATATGAAATAATTTGCTCTTAAATTTAAGGTTTGTATGGGCATCTTTTATTTTTGTTTGTCAACTATAACCTCCGTTAACAATACATAAATTGGCCAGCTCCCAACTAGAAATAGTCCATTAATCCAAGTCATGTGTCCCTTTTCAATAATAGATAGAACAAGTACAAGTGCTAAAATCAAGCATCCCCCCATTACAGGGATCTCCTTTCTAATAATATCATAAGAATCGATCCTCCTATGAGGAGAATTATCGCTATTACTAACTCAATCATTCTAGGTTTCATTTCCTCTTCCTTTTTTATTATTTTTTCATATAAAAATTCAGCCATAATGCTCAACAAAGGTTGCAAGCAAGATTATTGGCAAGGAAATGAAAATAATCTGCAACCTAAAAATAAAAAAATAGCTAGCTTTTAATATTTTGTTCAATACTTGCTTCTTCTGTACTATCACATTCACAATACGTTATATTAGATTGATTTCGAGGTACTCTTATTCCATATTTTTATTTTTTGACATTTCTTATATTAAATAATTTGTTCGGCAGACAGTTCCTTTTTACACCGTTATGAAGTTACAGTTCTATCATTCTAGCCTATCCATAGTCCTTCAATTCGCACATGCATACCGTTCTTCGTTTTGGCCATTTGGTTAATTATGCCGCAATGTCTCCACTGAAGCATACAATATCTTGGTTGGAAATAATATCGTCTGCCAATCTGAAGCTCCTTCCTTGCGTATTTTACTATCCCTTCGTAGGCAGTGGTATTATAATAACCAATGTTAATACCTCTTTTTCGTGACATTAATGGTCCTACAATACACCAGACCACAGTCCCGTTGAAATAATCCGGTTCGTCTATTACTATACCAACATGTGTAACAGGGCATCCACAAGAAATCCAAGCAGGGCGACCATACAGAACATCACCTTTCTTAATTCCAAGTTTCTCCACATTTGTTGGATTGAATAATATTACAGTTTCTCGTGGACCCAGTTCGTCTGGGAACTTATCCAAAATAAAATCATATTCTCTACCAAGGTGATCCTTCCAAGTGATATCTTCTTCTTTGAACTCTGGACTTATCGGGCATACTATACTTGCTTCCCTCTCGCCCAAATGAATACATCTATCTATCGTGTCTGGATCCTTCAACACTATCTCAGCAAATTCTTCGCATGTTTTGAATCCACATAAACCGCAGTCCTTTCCTGGCATTTTTTCCATTATTTCTTTTTTGTTCATTATTATTCACCTCTATAAAATATATCTGATTCCAAAGTTCGTAATACACCAAAATGAGCCTTCTTACCAATTTCTTTTTTACCCACACAAATAGTACAGGTTCCAACAGGCGGATTGCCTCTAAGCAATAAAGGCTCCTTTATTTCCTGCATTTTTTCAATTCTTCTAACAATATGATCTATATTTATACCGTGTAACGCGTCAGTTTCAATAACAACTACTTTTGCTGCTTCATTAATATTAGCTCTAAACACTTCTCTTTCAGCTTGCGATACAAGGTCAATCTTTGTTACAACTGCAATGTCAGCTAACGACAACATTGGTCCAATCTTTCGTGGTAAATTCATTCCACTTGTCGCTTCCAAAACAACGATACCTAATGAATTCTCTATATAAGGTGAGCATCTCAAACATAATCCCGCGGTTTCAACAAAAAGCACATCAGCCTTTTCTTTCTCAGCCCATATTATGGCATCTCCAAGAACGACTACATTACAATGATCAGGACATAGGTCTCCTGAATATACCTTTTTGGTCGGTATTCCAAACTCCTCTTTAAAAACCTCATCCTCATTAGCAAATTGGACATCTATTTTTAAGTATGTTTGATTATACCCTTTGCCTATAAGTTTCTTAATAACCTGTTTCAATACGGTTGTTTTCCCACTCGTTGGTGGTCCAGCACATATTACAACTTTCATAGTTTACCTCCTTGTTTTAACCAATATATCCTAATGCTCTTAATCTTTTTTCAAGTTCTTTTTCGCTAAGACGTTCCCCCGCTCTTATTTTGGTTCTAAAATCTAGCATAAGGTCGTCTAATTTTCTTATCTCTTCAGCTACCCGCTTCTCTTC
>JABXJV010000155.1 GCA_013375355.1 Candidatus Helarchaeota archaeon | reverse complement strand
GAAATTATAATAATAATCAATCAGCATCTTTTTTAAATAAACTCCTTATTAAATTTATATCATCGGCTTTAAAAAATCTTACTAAATAAAGAACGAGAAAATATAAAAAAGGAAAAGAAAGTTTTACTAATATATGAATATCTTTAAAAATAAGATTCACAACCATAATAAGAGTCCCACCTGAAATGACTTTAAATATTTTTCTGAAATCATATTTTATAGAATAGAATTTTTGAGAGAAAAAATATCCAAGTAATGCAAGGACTAAATAAGATACTGCTGTTGCCCATGCTGCACCATACATATTATAAATAGGAATTAAAATAAGATTCAACACTATATTTAAAAAAGCCGCTGCTGTAATAACAATAGCAATATAATGAGTCCTGTCTTTAATATATATACCAACTATAAAATTTTCATAATAACCATAAAAGATATATCCCAATGCTACAATCGGGATTAGATTTATCGATTCATAATAAACCGGTGAAAATATATATTTAAAAAATACAGGAATATATATGCTGATAAGAAGATAAAAAAATATCAAAAAAAAATTGAAATAATTAAAAACAGTGGAGAATATCTTCTGCGCCTCTTTTTGTTTTGATACCTGAAAAATAAATGGAAACCAGGCAAACCTGAATCCAGTGATAACAATAGATAATGCCATTCCCATTTTATATCCCACTGCATATATGCCAACTTTATCAAAAAATCCGAAAATCTTAAGGAGATACTGGTCAATCATAATAAGCATAGTCAATGACAATACCGCGGGAACAGTGGGAATTCCGTATCGGAACATCTTTTTAAATAATCCTAATGAAAATTTTAAATGAAGCAGTTTTTTTACTTCAAAAGATAAAATTAAGAGTAATGAAACTGAACCAGTTAGATTTCCGAGAACCGCACCGTATAATCCCAACTTCAGAATCGAAAGAAATATAAGGTTTGAACCCAGAATAACACTTATTCTAACTATTATTGCAGTAACAAATCCCACAGGATTATTTTGGGCACGATATATAAGAAGCACTAAACTCGATAGAGACTCAAGCAACAGAATCATTGCCCCATAATAGAATATACCTTTATATTCAATATTATCAAAGAAAACCTCCGATAACTCCTTAGAAAAGGCAATAACCAGGATGGATAAAAACACATTAAACACGGAAATAAATAAAAATGCCGTACTAAAAACATCCCTATTATCATATCTTTCATCAAGAAAATATCTGATAAATCCCGAATTTATGCCCAGGAGATAAAACGTTAAACCAAAAGAATAAAAAAGTATGAAGAGGGTAAAAATACTGTATTCTGGCGGGGTGAGATAATAGGTATGAATTGGGATGAGAAACAGGGTTAAAATTTTACTGCCTATATCACCTATTCCGTAAATTGCGGATTGACTGAACAAACGCTTTATATAATGATTTACAGGTCTAACTTCCATCCTAATTTTTTATATTTTTCAATCATTGATTTCACAACCTCAACACCATCGTGGTATTTTTCGACCCATTTTCTTCCTTCAAGTCCTTTCTCTGTCCTGAATTCTCTGTCTTTGATTAGTTGAATTACCTTTTCCCTTAAACTATTTTCATTTACATTTATGAAGGGATGGTCAGGGATAAATTTTTCATATTCAGATGTAAGTTCAGTGCAAGTTACTATTCCCATTGCCATAGATTCGAGCGAACTATATCCGTATCCTAATTCACCTAACTGGTCAATTACTATATCACAAGTCGATTTTATTTTAATCACCTCATTATGTTTCGTCCCCCTTAACAGTACCAATTCAACAGGATATTCACTTTCAAGAGATTTTATAATATTAATTATCTTTTTGGTGCCCTTTAATTCAAAATTCGTCGGTGAATGACAGATTCTTAGTTTCTTATTCTCATTATGAACGACCTTGTATTCATCCAAATTGAACGGTGCATAAATAAAATTAATTTCCTTATATAATCCCAGATGGTCGAATTCTGCAGTGAAATTTATATCGCTAATCCTATCAATTACAGAGATTATCCCTCTCCTTCTCAAGTCACTGCCAAAATAAACACAAACTATTTTTTTGCCTCTATCTTTGAAATTTTTTATAATTTTACCACTTCTCAAAAAACCGAGACCCCCATCGAGTTGATATATATCAAAATCGAATAAATCAAAAGATATCTTTTTATTCTTTAATATTAACTCCCATATCAAATCTCTGAAATAGAAAAAAAATTTTTCTAAAATATTCTCTGGAGTCCATACTGGAGGTAAAGTAGTATTTTTGAAATTTTTTATTTCCTCACT
>JABXJV010000154.1 GCA_013375355.1 Candidatus Helarchaeota archaeon | reverse complement strand
TATATCTCCGTCAGAAGAAAGATTCATACAAAAAGATATTAATTCAAAATTTGGATCAAAAATTTATGAGAAAGTCAAAAATAATTATCAATTAATTGTAGCAGAAGGCAAATGGAAAAGCATATTTTTAGTTCCTCCTCAAATAATCGAAATTTTTAATAAAATCAAAGGAAAGGATACTCCTATTTTTATTGGCATCCATTTTGGGGATCTATTAAAAAATCAATTTAAAATCCAAATAGCCGCACTTGAACTTATCTCGGATTATACAAAAAAATATGTGATTTTAACTGGAAAAGGAGAGCAAACCGCCTTATACGGTCGAAATATCCCGTTAGCATTAATAAAAAAGGTTGAACCTCGAATTAAAAAAGATGAATTTGTTATCGTACGCAATGAATTAAAAGAAAGTATTGCACTCGGCAAATTTTTAATTGATTCCGAGAATCTTTCAAAAATAACAAACCGTAACAAAATAATAATTAAGATTATAATGGATTTAGGTGAGTATTTAAGAAAAGAAAGATAATTTTAAGTTGAATGTTCATGATTTGGATGGTCATGATTTGTATGTTCTTCTGAAGGCATAAACATTTTTTTCTCCATAACTTCTATAAATTCAACATTTTCTACATTTTCTATAAATTGAAAGATGCTTTGTGAAATTCTAAATTTCACATTTCCAATTCCTTGCATTAAGGAAAAAGGGTAGGGCAGATTAATACTAACTTTTTTTTCATCTATTAAAATATTAAAATCAAATTTTTCAGTAGCGACGCCACCAAAATACATATTAATAAATTGTTGAATCTTTTCAGTATCGTCTTTAAGTTTTTTATTTACGGTTATTTCATATATGACTGTTTCACCTGCTAAAGGATGATTAAAATCTACACGTACACGTCCACCGCTAACATTTACTATATATCCAGCTTTTCCACCAATATTTACTCTTCTTCCTAATGATTTACGTGGCTCAATTTTATATTTTTTAATTAATTCGCGTTCACTATATCTTTTAATGTTGGCAATATCTTTTTGACCAAAAGCGTCTTTTGGAGCAAGTTCAATCTTTTTAGTCTCACCTATGGTCATATTTTCAACTTCTTTACTTAAACCATCAAGTATAGACCCACCTTCTCCAACAACAACAAGACGGGGCCCATATATATCCTTTTCCGAATAAACACCCTCTTTTTTTGCAATTTCTTCTGAGGTTACATCAAATAATTTGTTATTACTTTTAATCCTTCCAATCAAATCTAATAAAACTAAATCCCCCTTTTCTAATTTTTTGGTTGTAATCTTTTTTTCTTTCTTTTTGATTTTTTTTTCTTTCTTTTTGGCTTTCTTCTTTTTAATTGTCTTTTTTTCTGCACTAATTTTTGATCCTTCCTTATTAGGTTTCTCTTTTGTTTTATATTATTAAATTTTCAAATATTTTATATGGTTTTTCCAAAATATTTTAATTTGGCTGATTTTAATTTTTTACCCATTTTACAGGATTTTGCTTCTAAAACTTCAAGGATTTTATATTTTTTTTCGCTTTCTAAGTTAGTATTACATTTTTCATAGGATTTACAAGTAAATTCTTTGCAATTTGGAGGTCTAAATGTGATTATAGCTCCTTCAAAAGCATTTTTTGATTCAATGAATGCAATTTTTTCCTTTTCTTTGACTTCAACTATCTGCACTCCATCTTGATGGACGGGACATTCATGAATTTTATTTCTAATCTCAACAATTTCGTAGGTTTGGCCTTCCTTGAGATTTTCAATACATGAGGTATATAATTTACATTTTTCACATTCTTTATTTGCTGGTTTTAGAAAAGTAAACTTATAACCGATTTTTGCTTGCTTTTGTCCTATTAAGGTCACAATTTTTTTATCCATATGAAAAAATTATATCAAACCAATCTTATTTAGTTTTATTTCTAAGAAAGACTAAGGAGGAAATAGATAAATTATGGAATGATCCCGAAATTCATGCACTTTCTAATACAAATAGGGTGTAAATCTATGTGTCGCTTCTTATAATAAAGTTTAGAGAATGTGAAGGATTTTATTAAATATCAATTCATTATCTAATTAAAATAATTAATTTCAAATTCTCTTGCTGAATTAGAGAGAAAAAAAAATAAAAAGCTTCAATATTTGTAACAATAATTGAATAATGATATTGTCTTGATCTTGGAAATATATTATAAAACCGTAAAATGCGAAATTGTATAACTTGGGGAGTAATTATGTAGAGATTGATCAGATTAAAGTAACTCTGGACGGAGTCGTAGCTAAAAGTAAAAAATTATAAAAGAAATATGTGCAATATTTTACCAAAAAACCAAATATTCTTTAAATCAAAAATTTTTATATACCAATAATTTCAAAATTTTCATTACAATTTTTTAAAAAAAATTGGTGGTTAAAAAGAATGCATAAAAATAAATTTGTTTTACTAATGACTTGCCTTGCAATTACATCGATGATATTAGCACTCCCTATTCAATTAAATACACCAATTCAACTTAATATAACAATTTCAAATCAACCAGAAGTAAAAGCCAAGAGTAATGGTTTTTTTTTCGGAAATTGGACTCTCGAGACCATATATGTTGACCCTGCTTTGGGTGCACTTTGGGGTTATAATATAGGTGATAAAACGAACATTTCTATTACTAGAATTACCACTTCTGCATTAACTGGTTATACACAAAATCCGACAACATGGTATGCTCAAGCAGTATGGTGTACATTTACTACTTTTAATGTTACAGAGGGATTTTGGACGATTAGTCCAGAATTATTACTAGCCGCATATAACTCGACATATCCCTATATCAACGATTGGGATTTAGAACCCGGTCAATACTATTCCCTATTCGGCTTATTTCCAGAGCTTATTCCTTTGAATTTCACGACAGCCAACCACACAATTGTAAATTACACATACGATGAGATTGCTAACCCTATCTATCCATTTTATCATACTGACCCGTCTAGTATTGTAGGAACTTGGATCATGTGGGAAGCGGATGAATTTATAATTGGAGCTAAAAAGTGGGAATTAACTTATAATGAATACGGCATTAGAACCAGAATGAGAAATTATCAAGCTACTGGAAGTAGTTGGCAGTTAATGTATGATGTACAGCTCGTAGAAATGGCTGAAACTCCGGCAGAAGAAGATTCTACAGAATTATTATTATTAGCAATGATGGCAGGAATGGGTGGTGGGGGTGATTTAATGTCCTCAATTCCTATGATGGGAATTTTCATCGGGGCGGGATTGGGTGTAGGACTGCTCATAGGTCTTTTAATTGGAAGGAGAAAATAATTAAGAGTCTACATACATTTTTTTTCTTTTTTTTCATTTAAAATGAATACTTAGTTATTGGAACTGACCTAAAAATATAATCTATAGAGCACTTAGGTTTGAAATTAAAGTGAAATTTGATGTAGAACTAATTCGTTTAATAAATTTTTAAATCTTATTGAACAATAATTTTTTAAGTAGGATATTTTTCTCCATTCCTTTATAATTTCCTTTTGTAACTAGACTACCGTCCAAAAAACCAATTCTTTCTAAAAATTTTTTTTGTTCACTTTTTTTTATGATATCAATACGAAAAAGTTTTTCATAAATTCGATATTTAATACCAAAATTTTTATGGAGTTTTGCAATTTCTCTTAAAAAACTTATATTTTTTTGAGCCCCTATTAAAAAAAATCGTTTAGTTTTTTGAGTAACAACTATACCACCTTCATCTGACCAAAAACACCTTAAAAATTCTCTTTTAAAATCTATTTTTCCATATTTTATTACATTTGGAATGCAAATATCCTTTGATTTACAACTATAAGTATTTGCAAAATTCATTAAATCCTGTATTAATAAAATTGAGTTAATGCTAATTGATTTACAACCATTATTATTTTCTTTGTAAGTTTCGTATTTTTCAAGACCATAAACAATCTTAATATCATTTATGAATTGTCTAATCACTTTGGGTGATGAACATATAAACCTTATATAATAATATCCTTTTTTATTACAGACCGTTCCATCAAATAGTAAATGACTGATTATGCGAACTTTCTCAATCGTCATTTCATCTTGTCTTTTGATTTGTTTAAGTTTTTTCTTATTGCAGCCCCAATTTGGAGGTAAAATCTCGTAATTAAAATCTTTTTTTGTCTTTCCTATAAGTTTAAGTGCGTAATTAAAAAATGATTCGGACATTAAACATTTACCATTTTTATAATACGTCAAATTTGGCTGTGTAATCTTAACCTTTTTTGAAAGTTGATTTAACGATGTTTTTTTAGTGATTAATTCAAAAAAGATTTTTAAATCGTCCTTTGCCAATTTAATTCTATTGTCTCGTAAAGTTCTTCCTCTCATGTAACTTATTTTATAATCTAATCGTTATTCTTTTTGAACCTTCTAATTATTTATAAAAATTGGAAATTATCAATAAAATTCCAAAATTTATGATAATCATTAATCTTTTCATTTTTAGATAGACCAGCCCTAAGGTTATTAAGCTGTACGCCTTTAATTGAGTTTAAAACATCCTTCACTAACATGATTTTTTTCACTATTTCAGGAGTTTTAAAGGAAGTTATCCCGTTATGTTTGAAGAAGTCATGGATTTTTGACCATTCATAGTAGGGACTGCCTTTTTTCAAACGGGGTTTTATAATATCCCCGACTTGTGAAAGCACCCACTTATAAATGCTTGGAATTTCTTCCTTAAATCCAAGTCCCCTTCGAGCAATTACAAAACTTGCCAATACATGATTTGATAAGTTATGTAAACGTGAGTATTTATATTTTCCAATTAATGAAGTATAAGCTGGGTGGACTTCTCTAAAATCAACACCCTTTTTAATACATTTACGTTTTAATAACTCTAAAGCAGAAGTTTTAAAATTACTTATTTTTTTGTTTAAATTTTTATTGTAGGAAAACTGTTGATTAAAAGAAAGATTTTCTATTACTAATCCTTTTTTCTTATTAATACAATAATTGATTATCTTATCTAATTTAAAACTAATATAATCATTACGTTTATCTTTTCGATAAGAATGTAAATTTCGAAAATTTATTTGATTATAACTTTTTAATTCCCCATTATTATCGGTGTTTGTTAATGTTACAAAATTATAATTGAAATCTAACCCTACAGCGCCATTTTCAAAAGAATATTTCATTTTAAGATCTTTAATATCATAAGAAAAATGAACATAATACCGTAATTCGTTTTTTATAAGTTTCCTTTTCACTATTGCTGTGTATTTTTCAGCTTTCAGAATTTTTTGAAAATGTTTTTTTTGCTTTTCATTTACAGAAAAGGGGATTTCTATCCACTTTTTTTCTTTTTCTTTACTAAAAGTTCTAATTTTTAGCTTTCTACTCGGTAAAATCTTTAAATTTAAATTTACACCTTGTTTTTTCCCCACACATCCAAAAGAAGCATCTCGTCTAACTTTAAATTCTTGTTTATTAATTTTATGTAAAATTCGTTTCCTAAATAATTTTTTGCTTCCAAATACTATTGGCTTAATTCTTAAATTTAAAATTTCATTCCGTAAAGAATTTTCTAGATATATTATTTTATTTTGTAATGAAGATAGCCGCGAATATAACCCCTTTATACGTCTATCATTTTTATTCTTTATTTTATCTATTTTTTCTTTCACCACTTTAATTTTATGCTCCAGATAGTCTTTTGTTTTATATAACCACGTATCTTGCGCTTTTAATTTAGTCTTATTCTCTATTATTATTGTATTTACATAAGGATTATTATGACAAAAATTCATTAATTCTTGTTGAGTCTGTTTTTCTCCCTCAAATACAATTGTTTTTCCATCTTTTTTAGCTCTCTTGAGCAATAGTCTATATCCTTTTCTCTTAGCCCTATTATAAATCGTAAAAATTTCATGTAATTTTTTTTCTTGTATTTCAGAAGGATATAACCGAAATATAATTGTTTGAATCATTTTTACCTACTCTTTATTTTGTAATGCGCATATTTATGCTTTAATTTATAAATGAAGAGAGATTGCGCAAATTTGAGTAAATTTTATTTAAATTCTAAACCCTTACAATTCTCTTGGAACTTTATATAAGTTTTAATATAAATAAGGGGATATTAAAAAATCTTGAAATTCATGTTAATTCAGAATGGAGGTATTAGAATGGGTAAGGGGTAGCTGTTTAGTGATAATTGAGGGAGATGGAGGGGGTGGGGGTGGAGGAAGGGGGGAGTATATCTGTAATAGAGGAAATATATCTTCAAAATTTCTTAAGTTAATATTAATAATAAAAAATAAAAGACTTTAAATAGAGT
>JABXJV010000153.1 GCA_013375355.1 Candidatus Helarchaeota archaeon | reverse complement strand
TATAAAGGATTAATAAATTTATTATTTTATGTCCCATCAATTATTCAAACTCTGATTTAATATGGAATATAATGGGACCTATGCCAATGAAATAAGAAACGAATTCAATGTTTTAATGTGAAGATAAATATATAATAAAATCATTAGAATTAAAAAATTAAGTGTTTTTAAATATTAAATGTTAAATAGAGATTTTCTAATAGATTTATTATGAAAATATTATATGGTTAACTATTGATTTTTAGAGGGTAGGAAATATGTCATCCAATACTAAAAGAAAAGGGTTTGTAATCTCAATTTTTCTCATTAGTATTATGTCAATTTCGTTTATTTTCAGCAGTTCACTAATAAATGTAGAAAATTCTAGATTTTTACCTAATTTCTCATACTTACTTGATTCCGAAATAAAAAAACCCATTATAGATAATCCATTTTCTCTAAAATCCTCCGGTAGCGATGTTATTGAAGGAAATGGAACAAATTATGAAACTTTAATACATTTAAACATAAGTGATCAAATAATTTCTTCTGATACTTCTACTAATTTTTCGATAAACACAAATGGATGGAATATCACAAAAACTGATTTACTTTTTACCAATGTCATACAAGACCCAGAAATAAAGGTAGTATCCGAGACTCCAGGTTTTGACACTTGGCTTAATGAGCTATGGGCAATGGGATTTAATTTAACTGAGGACTGTACATTACAAAAAATAAAATTATATTTAAATATAAAAAAAGCAAGTGATTTGACTTCTGGAAATGATTTGATTATGTATATTTTTAACTCCACCCCCGGAAAACAGCCAGATAATTACTTTTATTCGGAAAGTTTTGATTTGAATAATTATTTTTCCCCACCGTATTCGGATTGGGTAGAGATACCTTTAGGTAGTGATGTATTTTTAGCCTTAAATAATACTAATAATGATACTTTTTTCATCGTTTTGGGAGAATTAGTAGGTTGTAAAATCTATTGGAAAAATATAAATGAATTAAATTATCCTACATTCAAAAATATGAATGGATTTGATGCGGACAATCCCAATTGGGCAGTTGGTAATTTAGATTTGTCATTAATCCTAATAATAGAAACCAATCAGCTATTACCATCAAGTGTGCAAATGACGGTAAACGGAACTGCTGTTAACGATTTACAACTATCGAATGGAACTTGGGGTTCTAATAATTATTACATTGGTCCCACTGTGACTTTTAATGTTGAAGCAAATATTTCTGTTGCTTTTGATGTGAAATGGATATGTTCATTTATTAATCAAACTTATTCTCCAACCTATTTTTCAGCGGATGCAACAAATTCAATAGTTGATTGGAATGCCACTGTAAACGGTTTGTATTTTCCGAGCAATGCTTATAATAAAAGGATTAATGTGACAATTCCGCATTCATGGAACGTTACTGGAGTTTATTATGAAAATAATACAGAAGAAAATTGGGTAAATATAAGCAGTCCGCCCTTTAAATTCGTTATTTTTAATGTAACTGCAAACGGAAGTTGGTTTGTGGATTGTAATGGGACTAACTGGGCAGGGAATATTCAAATATATAATAGTACAGATTTACAAGAAGCTTATAGTTATTACATGAATGATACGTTAATAATTAACGGGACTATCTATACAGTTTCCCCAATTCAGGCAAATTTAACAATATTTGATTCAAATAATAATACAATTTATACAGATCAAGCAAATATCATTAATGAAATCGTAAGTTTTACTCCTTGGCAAATTATTCAAAATTCGACCAGTAATGATACTCATTATATTCAGATATTTTGGACAAATGGAAGTGAGGTGGGAATTAACGTGACATCTATTTTCTGTATTAATGACCCCACAAATTTGTCTCTAACTCAAGGACCCAGCCCAGGAACAGTATCATTAGGAGATCCGGTAACTGCTAAAATATTTTATAATGATACTTATGATGATAATGGTATTGCTAATGCAACAATACAGAGTAATTGGAGCTTACCAAGCATGAGTGTGATTGATAGGGGTAATGGAACTTATAGTTTAACATTTCAAACTTCCTTTGCTTCCAATAGATCTTATACAGTGGTTGTTAAAGCAATAAAAAATGGCTATGACCTAGCCACAACAATAATTGAGTTCAATGTTACTTCATTAGTAGCTCTTGAACCTACTGAATTAAAAATTGTGGGATCTATTCCCTATACCGGCGATCCCATATTCGTAAATGATACAGCCAAATATATAATTCTTAACTATACTAATTTATCAAATGGTACTGGAATCACTAGTGCAAGTATCATGACTGATCCCGATTGGTCTGATCCTTACTTTCAAGCTGAAGATTTATCAATAGTAAACGCTTCACAAAAGGGTTTATATAAAGTCTTGCTTGATTCAACCGGTACACATGCTAACGAGCTTCACACAGTATTTTTTTATGCAACAAAATCAGGATATGAACCATCTAGTCGGAATTCTTCACAGTTTCAGATTTATTCTATTCCTACGGCTATACAAATCTCAGGATCTGAAAATATTACAAAATTTGAAGGAGAAACTGTTGATTTATCAGTTTTATATGAGGATGATTATCATATAGGGAATCCTGCAATTGTAAACGCTGACGTTAATTGGACCATAAATACATCAATTCCTTTTACCGATAGCATGCAGTTAAATCTCGTAATTTATGAAGGTATCATAAATTTGCCCGAACTTGAAGTCCCTCCTGGGACATATAATGTGACTATCAAGGCTCAAGCTCCTGATTTTCAAATTATATCAAAAAATATTACATTAAATGTACTACCCAAATGGAATACGACGATCTGGATATATAATTACACCTCAAGTGAAATAAGAGTGGGTAAAGACGTTGTAATTGTAGCTGAAATTGAATTCAGTAATTCTTCCTTAAATCGCGAAAATTTAGAATTGCATTTTGATATCGAATATTCAAATGGTTTTAATCTACATGAAAGTAAAATCACTAATTCCAGCGGAGTTCAAACATTATATATCAATCCAATTCCGGAAATTGATTGGATTAATGTGACTGTTTTATACACAGGAACACCACAAATTAATGCTAACACCTCTAATTATCTAATAAATATTTCATCCAAATATCAAACGAATCTTACAATAAATGAGGAATATTTAGGGACAAACATTATTAGTGGTGAACAGTGCAATATTAACATCACTTTAGAATATATCAATTCTGGTAGTTGGACGGCTTTTGCGAATGAAATAATTGATATAATTTTAGATTATGTAAATTATGCTGATGAGAGTTTAACACTTACTACAAATAACGAAGGTATAGCGTCTCTTGTGTTTACTCCACCAGAGCAAGCATCATCAGTAATAATTTATACCCAATTTTTAGGAAATGCCTCATTTGATAGTGCAAGTAACAATTCAATCTCTTTAAGAATAACAAAACATAATCTGACAATCCAACTTTTTAATATAAATCCCCAAGAGATAATGGTAGGTTCACCTTTAGCTGTATCTTGTAAAGTAACAGATGAGACAGGGCTTCCAGTAACTAATTTAGAGGTCGAATTTATTGTTTTTTTGGGTAATCCGAACTTAATATTGTATAAACAAGGTGCAACTACGGATGGAGATGGTATAGCTACAGGTGCTATTTTAATACTGGAGCAGTTTGAAGCTTTACCCTTTATGTCTATTGGTGTAAAATATAAGGGGGATGCAAGTATTGGGGCAACCACTACTATGTGGCCATTACCAGTTATTCCGATGACTACTATGAAATATATTTCGAGATATTTCATGGAATATATTTGGTTAATTATACCAGCAGTTGGTGCAGTTTCTACCCTTACAATTTATAAAACATACAATTATTTGAGAAACCGAGGATGGAAGAAAAAGATAAACCATCTTTTTATTATAACAGAAGGAGGTTCTCTAATAAAAGAGTGGCAAATAGGAGGGGTTCCTTTAGATTCTGTTTTAATTTCGGGTGCTTTGAGTGGTATTTCTTCGATTACTCGCGAAATGACCAAAAGTATTAAAAAATTGACTTCTATTGATCATGAAGATAAAAAACTGATATTTTCTTATGGTAGATTTGTTATTAGTGTAATGATAACAGAAAAATATCAGCCAATTATGCTTAAAAAGTTGAACCATTTTGTCAGTAATTTTGAATCAAAATATTACTATTATTTATCCACGTGGGATGGAAATACAAAATATTTTCAAGACGCTGATGATTTATTATTTGATATATTTCCATTTGCCATTCCAGAAACTGTTCAGGAAAAGATTAAATTATATCCAGATATCATTAAAAAAGAAACTAAAATAACTGAACTTAATATCCAGGCAGGGCAGCATGTTATGGATGATAGAGTTGCCTTGGCTATTAATTCATATGAAGAAGCAGCCAAAATGGCAATCGAAATTGGAGATAAAGAAAGATTTCAAATTTTTATTATAAGCATTAAAAACCTTCAAGAGAGACTCTCTAAATTTGAAATGAAACATTCTACGAAAATAGACATTAAAACAGAAAGTAAATTGAAGCGGACTCTCTCAAATAATATCCAAAGAATTCGAAAAGCGTTAAAATCCTCTGATTTTCTTACCGCATTGAACTTAACTATCAGTAATGCTAAAATATATATGGATTTAGGTCAATATGAAATTGCATTAGAATTATTTGATAAGTTAAATGAATATGGTAAGAAGCATCAAATTAGAATGAAAGAACTTAAATCATCAGAAAAGATAGTAAAATGTACAAATAAGATTGACTCTCTAAAAATTAAAGCTAATAAACAAGTTCAAAATAGACAATTTTTAAAAGCCGCAACCACTTTCAATGAAGCAGCATTTCTTGCTTTGGAAATTAATGATAGACATACATTTCAAAATCTCATGGCTAAAGTTGAAAAATTTCGAAAAACAGAGGAAGAAGCTATTTTCAAGAGACAAAAATCCAAGCAATTACTAATTTTGAAAAAATCAATACCTAAAATTTTAGCAGAAGCAGAATCAGCAAAATTATCTGGTAATTATCAAAAAATAATTGAATTATATTTAAAAGCAGCGAATATCAATCAAAGTTTAGGTAATATGGAAAATTTTATGAAATATATAACATTGGCGAAAGATTTTAGGGCAAAACTTGAAAATTCAAAAAAATATTGAGGGCGTGTTAAATTGGAGAAAATAATTTATAAAATTCTTTTATTAGGCGATCCTGGAGTTGGAAAAACTGCTTTAATAACTAGGTATGTTGACAATAGGTTTATAACTGATTATAAAGCCACACTTGGATTTGATATCTTCATTCAGAAAATTAAAAGTTCTAAGGTGGAATTTTCGTTGGCTATATGGGATCTCGCAGGGCAAGAGCAATATACGTCCTTAAAGCAATCTTATTATGAAGGAGCACAAGGAGTCATTTTGGTATATGATGTAACTAATCTAGAAAGCTATAAAAATATAATACAATGGTTGACAGATTTAGGAAAAGTTGTAAAAGCAGTTCCCATTACGTTAGTAGGAAATAAAATTGACTTAACTGATGAAATTAAGATTACAACAGAAGATGGCAAAAGACTGGAAGCAAGGATTAAAGCAATGAAATTTTATGAAACTTCAGCAAAGACTGGGCAAAATGTGAACATAATTTTTGAAGAACTTGCTGAAACTATAAATGCACAATCATTGGCATAATAATTTCTGAATAAAACTTTATAATTAACAGATTTTCTAGAAATAAATTCATATAAACATTAAGACTTATGCTTAATCATGAATTTTGATATTTCTTATTATTGTCAAAAATATAAATGTGGACGATGTTGTGAAAGAAATTGGGATATATTCGTTACTGAAGCTGATATAAAAAATTGGGAGAAAAAAAAACCTGAAATCTTGTATCAAATAACAACAAAAATAATAGATGGTATAGAAAAAAAAATACTTAAAAAACGACCAGTTAAATTTCTTAATGGAAAAATACGTGAATTATGTGTGTTTTATGATTTTGAAAAAAAATGCACAATTCATGAGTTTAATCCTGAAATTTGCAAAAAATTTTCTTGTTTACATCACCCATATTTTATTTTTCAACTTTTTAGTAAAATATCGGAATTAGCAAAAGATTTCTAATCTTAAAATTGACAAATATCTTTGGAATAAAATTTGAAAGATATTTCTTTGACAACTAAAATATTAAATTTAAACTTTCTTTTATACCATAATAACCATTAAAATAATTTGAATATTCAATCAAAATTTAATTAGAGGGCGGCTTTTCTAATGACCGATAAACTTCAGAAAGATGATATTAATAAGGATGAAACTGTGAAAAAAACTCTAACAAGCTATGAAGGGGGTTATCAAAGCTTATTTGAAGATACTCCATTTTCTATCTGGGTTGTAGATTTTTCTGATACTAAATCATATATTGAAGAATTAAATAAAAAAGGTATTAGAGATTTTAAAACATTTTTCACAGAAGATCCACAATTTTATTCTACTTGTATTTCTTTGATGAATGTTATTGATGTTAATCAAGCAACTGTAGAGCTGTATCAAGCAAAAAACAAGGAAGATATTATACAACATATCAATGAAGTATTTTGCAAAGATTCTTTGGAACTGTTTTTTGAAGGAATTATCTCCATAGCAGAAGGTAAAAGGGAATTTGAAGGTGAGACTACGACTCTAACTTTGAAAGGTAATGAAATTAGTACTCATATAAGATTTTTTGCCGCCTCAGGATTTGAAGAAAGCTTAGCTAAAGTATTTGTTGCGATATGTGATATTACTGATCGCAAAAAAATAGAAAAAGAATTACAGAAAGAACAAAATAAAACGCAAAAATACCTTGGTATTGCAGGAGTCATTATCATAGCTCTAAATAGCAAAGGTGAAATAACCCTTATCAATCAAAAAGGATGTCAAACATTAGGATATGAAGAACAAGAGCTTATTGGTAAAAATTGGTTCGATACTTTCTTACCAGCGCAAATCAAAGAAGAAGTGAAGTCAGTTTTTCAAAAATTAATGGTAGGAGATATTGAACCAGTTAAATATTATGAAAATCCAATTCTGATCAAAAATGGTAAAGAGCGAATTATTGCTTGGCATAATTCTGTTTTAAAAGATGATAAGGGTAAAATTATTGGAATATTAAGTTCCGGAGAGGACGTTACTGAGCGTAAACATGCAGAAAATACGTTAATTAGACTTAACAGAACACTTAAAGTACTTATAGAGTGCAACGAGGCATTAGTACGTATCACAAATGAATCAGAATTGCTGAAAAGAATTTGTCAAATTATTGTGGATGGAGGATATCGTTTAGCATGGGTTGGTTATGCTGAAAATAACGAGAAAAAAAGTGTAACGCCAGTTGCCCAAGCAGGATTTGAAGAGGGATATTTGGATACTTTAAATATAACTTGGGCAGATGAAGTACGAGGTCGTGGCCCCACTGGAAAAGCTATTAGAAATCGTGAACCTTCTATCGCAAGAAATATTCTTGTAGATCCTAATTTTGAACCTTGGCGTAAAGAAGCATCTAAAAGGGGTTATGGATCATCGATTGCTCTTCCATTAATCGCTGATGATCGAGTCTTTGGTGCACTGAATATTTATGCTTCTGAACCAAATGCTTTTGATTTTGATGAAATTTACATGCTTACAAGTCTAGCGGAAGATTTAACGTATGGCATTAATACGATTCATGGTCGCCTTGAACAAAAAAAAGCAAAAGAAAAGTTAACTAAGCAAATAGAATTAATAGATTCAATTAATACAATACTTAAAGAATCTTTGAGGTTTAAGACTGATGTAGATGTTGCCCAAATGTGTCTAATCTTCGCTGAGGAGTTGACCGATAGTAAATTTGGGTTTATTGGTGAAATAAATAAAGATGGTCGTCATGATACAATTGCTTTAAGCAATCCGGGCTGGGAGGCTTGCACTATGGAAAAAACTACTGCAATAAGATTGCTTAAAAATATGGAGATACGTGGTATTTGGGGTGAAGTATTAAAGAATGGAAAAACATTAATTGAAAATGATCCTAAATCTCATCCTTCAAGTGTCGGTACTCCTGTAGGTCATCCAAGACTCACCAGTTTTTTGGGGGTTCCTTTATTTTATGCTGGAAAGACATTTGGAATGATTGCTGTAGCTAATAAAGAATTAGGATACAAATCCGATGATCAACATGCAATAGAAACTCTTTCTACAGCATTCGTTGAAGCTTTAATGAATAAAAGAGCAGAGTTGAAACTAGAAAGTGCCAAGGAAACACTTTTAGAAGCGCAGAAAATAGCACATATTGGAAATTGGAATTGGAATATCATTACTAATGAATTAGCTTGGTCTGATGAGATTTATCGTATATTTGGACTTGCCCCACAAGAATTTGGTGCAACATATGAGGCTTTTTTAAATAGTGTCCATCCTGATGATAGAGAATTTGTTACCAAATCCGTTAATAAAGCTTTAAATAATAAAAAACCCTATAGTATTGATCATCGAATTGTTTTGCCTGATGGAACACACCGAATAGTACATGAACTGGCTGAAGTAACTTTTAATAAAGATGATAAGCCAATTAGAATGTTAGGAACTGTCCAAGACATCACTGAATTAAAACTAATTGAGAATGAATTAAAGAAGCATAGGGATAACCTTGAAGAATTGGTATTAGACCGCACAAAAGAACTAGAAACTATCAATGAACAGCTTAAAAAAGAAATCAACCAAAGGAGGGTCGCTGAAAAGAATTTAGAACAATTTGTTTATGCTGTTTCTCATGAGTTACGAACTCCAATTTCGGTATTGCTTCAATCATTAAGCAATTTAGAGGATTATGGGGATAAAATGTCAGAGTTATTGAAAATAGAATTGATGAAGACTATATCAAGGAATACTGAATTATTAAATGAATTAGTAGAAGATCTTCTTTTGGCTTCTAGAATGGACAACACAATAATAGATTTGAAATGGGGGATATGTAAGCCTTTAGATATTCTAGAGGATGTATTGAATCAGATGGAACCTCGTCGTAGAGCTAGAGAGATAATTATTAATTTAGATGTAGACAAGGATATTCAAATACTTGGAGATGCAAAAAGAATTGCCCAAATATTTCGAATTTTTATAGATAATGCTATTAAATATTCAAAAAATAACTCATCAGTACTAATTAAAGCGATTGATAATTATAAAGGAAAATTTAATCCACAATCTATTGATGGTGTATTAATTCAATTCTGTGATAATGGAATAGGAATTCGGAAAGAAGATGTACCATATTTGTTCAAGAAATTTTTCAGAACAAAAGATGTTAAAGATATACCCGGAACTGGTTTAGGACTACCCATTGCAAAAACATTAACAAATTATCATCAAGGAGAAATATATTTAGAGAGTGAATATGGTAAGGGTACAATTTTTTCCATATTTCTTCCAAAACTAGAAAAACCACCATAAAATAAATATAAAGGATAGAATATAATAGAATAAAGAGTAGTCTATCAGATGAGATATCTAGAGGAGTATCAAATTGAAACCATTAATACTTTGTGTAGATGATAATGAGGACATATTATTAAATCTAATACTAACATTAGAATTTAACGATTATGAGGTAATTACGGGGAAACACGGGAAAGAAGGTTTAACAATTTTATCTGAACTTGGAAGACTTCCAGATCTCATAATAAGTGATATTATGATGCCTGAAATGAATGGTTATGATTTTTTTAAAACTGTTTCTGAAAATGCTAAATGGAATCGCATTCCATTTTTATTTTTAACAGCCCGTTCATCTCCCACTGATGTGAGATTTGGAAAAATGTTAGGTGTAGATGATTATCTTACTAAACCTTTCAAAAAAGAAGATTTAATAGCAATTATTGCTGGAAAACTTACCAGAAGAAGAAGAACAATAGAAGTTAGTGAAAAAGTTGAGGAAGTACTCTCTTCTTTAAAAATTGATGAAAAACCTTCAATTTCTATTGAACAAAAATATTTAGTAAATTTAATATTAGTGTTTTGGGACGATAAATCGGGTCCCACAGTGCTAAATTGCTATCCACAAGACATTAAATTACCTTTTTCAGTCGATAGAATAAGTGTTCAATTATATAATTCTATAGTTTCTATTTATGGACAAGGAAAAGTTGCCGAAGCTCAAGGAATATTGTTAAATATAAAAAATATTGATAGAGATGGATATATTTACTTTGATTCTTATCCAGATAATACCGTAAGAGGGGGAGAACAGCAATACATGTTAGGTGTAATTGCACCAAAGATAAATTATTTCGAATCTTTAAAAATTAGCGAATATTTTAAAAATATATCATCACATATTAAATTAAAGGAAGATTGGGATTTTAAAAGACATTGGGAACAAATTTCAAATATTTTATCAACCCCATCGTTATAAATAAAATAATCCTTATTTTTTAGATATTTAATTCTTTTACGAATTTCTCGGATTACATAAATAATTTTAATAAAGTTAATTCTATTTTTTATAAAGTCAAATTATTAAAAGAAAAACAGAGGTAACAACAAATGATGACCAAACAAGATTTTGAGATTTATTTAGATTATATGATGGATTATTATGGAGTAGAAAGAGCAGAATTACGAATATCGGCTTACAAGGTACAATCTGATGATAGCTATGAATTTTTCGAGAGTGCCAGAATTATTTCGATTTTGGAGTCAGGAATCATGGTTTGGAAATATGAACAGGAAGAAGATGAGGAAAACGAGTCGGCTTTCGTTTCATGGTCTGCCATAGATGAAATTTCAATCATGTTAAGAGAAATTGATGAAGATAACGAATATGAGGAGTAATTTTTTTACTCTCTTTTTCCAATGAACCTCCAATTTTTAAAAATATTGTTTAATATAATAAAAAATTTGAAATATTTTTCTACTTCTTAAACGAAGGACCAGCTACGATATATAATAAAAGAAGAATAAATTAGATAATTCCCTCTTTTCTTAAATTATAAATTTCTTCTTCTGAATAATCCAACAACTCAGACAAAACTTCTTTAGTGTGTTGTCCCAATTCAGGTGCCTTAGTTCTAAAAGACCCAGGACTTTCGGATAATCTTATAAAAACATTTGGAAACCATGGTTTTCCTTCTGCTTTTGGAAAATCGAATTTATCAACTACCATTTGCCTTGCTATAATCTGAGGATGTTTGTGTGCTTCCTCATATGGAACTATTTTTCCCGCAGGAATATGAGCTTTTTCCAGAATTTCTAATAGTTCTTTAACGGTTTTTGATCTAATCCATTCACGGAATATTGGAAATAATAAATCCGAATTATCTCTTCTTCTTTTCGAATTTTTAAAGCGTCTATCCTTGAGTAAATCCGGTCTCCCCATTGCATTACAAAAATTTCTAAATTGTCGTTCTGTTGC
>JABXJV010000152.1 GCA_013375355.1 Candidatus Helarchaeota archaeon | reverse complement strand
ACATTATTTAAAAATATCTTTTCATTTGGTTTTACACCAATTAATATTCGAAAATTCTTACCAGATTCTGTTTTAAATCTTTGTGGAATTTTTACTGGTATTGAAAATATTGGAATTCTAATTATTTCTTTAATATTATTAAGAATTTTTCTACCTGATTCATTCCAAGCTAATATAACACCATCTTCTTCCATCGGACGTTCAATTTGAATCACAGGAATAGTGTTACTAAATCTTTCTGAATTAGATATTAAAGCTCCCCCAAAGGCAATCCCCGTTTCTAAAGTTTTTCCATGATTTAAAATTATTAATAAATCAAAATTTTCTGAAAATAGTTCATCAATTTGTTCACTAGGTCTTTTGCTCTCTTTTATATCTATAATTTCTTCTAATTTTGCATCAATAATAGCGGTTTTCCCCATAATGCCTCCTAACTTAGCGATAATTGAATGATTTTGAAACATATTTAAAATATGACTGCAACCACCAGAATCAACCACCTCTGGACCATGTACGACTAATCCAATTTTCATATTTTCACTTAACTTTTATTTTGGAGGAAGACATTTATATTCTCCATTAGAGACTATTGCCAAAATTCCGCCGCATTTATTAGGTGTAACTTTGATAGGTTTTATACTATGCGTCACTCCTGCAGGAATATAAGCTGCACCAGGACTTGTGACTTCATACACTTCCATTTCTTTATCGTCACCTAAAGTCACTTCAACTGTGATGGCTCCAGGATCACCTATAATTAGATACATTTCATTGGACCCTTCAGGATGCCGATGGCGGTCAGCCCATGAAATAGTCGGGTTTTTCGCCAAATCTTCGGTTGTATGTAGGAAAAAATAATATGCCCATAGCTTGGCATCCGAAACTCTTTTAGAACTCATCAATGTTGGATAAAAGAAAACATCTGGTTTATGATAAGGAAGTGATTTTACTGTTTTAACTCCTTTTACAATATTTTTTTCATATTTTTTACCCATTTCTCTAACAACTCTAAGGTTTGAATTTATTTACAGTATTTTAATTTGGAATAATAAATTAAATTTTCCATAAAAAACTAGGAATAGAATTAAATTTGAAAATCAAACTTGAGCAAAAGCCAATTTTCCTTTCGTACATGATCGAGTTTCACTTCAGCATTTTCTATTACGGTTTTAAGTAGTTCTTTATCGAGAAATTGAGAAAATGAATCTTTTAAAAGAGACCAATGTGGAATTCCTTCGAAAATTACGTTCCAATTTTCATTTTTAAATTTAGATTTCTCATTTTCTTTTTTTATTTTCTGATTTAAATTTATCCAGAAATGAATTAAATTTGTGTTGACGGTTTTTGGTCTAAATATCCGTTTAAATTCACCTGATGCAAGTACCATAAGAATTGGGAGTGCATACTTTAATTGAATAAGATAATTCTCAGAAAGATAAGTTTGCTTAAATTCTAGCCAATTTTTTTCATTTATCGTTTTATTCAAAAAAATCTTAACTGAATCTTTAATTTTTTCAACGAAGAAATTATGGGTTAATTGTGGTTTAGTGCCAATTAATTGAAAAATTCTTAATGAACAGGCTAATCTCCAGTCTAATCTATCGAAACACACTTTTCGAAGTTTTTTCTTGATTAAATTAATATTAGGCCAATTAAGTAAAATTTCGGATATTGTATGTTGAATTTCAGAATATTTTTCAATATAATGATCAAAAATTTGAGCATAAAAATAACCAAAGGGATCTAAAATTGTAAAAGTCGAACTCAATAACATAAAATCTTTTACAAATTCCTTATTTTCTAAAAATTCAACAAATTCTTCATCATTAAACAAAGTGTTAAATGCATAATATGTTGATTCACCTGTATAAATTGTGCCTAATAAAAGATGATACTCAATAACTTTAATTATTAACATAATTTCTTGCCTATTAAGACCATAATCGTCTAATAAATTCCATTTTTTTACAATTTTAGCACTTTCATAAGTGTGAAGTTTCCTGTTGAATGGTCTTCCTATATCATGAAAAATCAATATTAATGGTAAATAGAGCAAATTTTTTTGATCCATTTTCCCAATTAGACCTTTAATGTTGTCGATAGAATTTGAATTTAGGGATTTATGCTTAAATTCATCATTTTTTAATTGATAATATACTTTTAATAATCGAAATGTATGCCTTAAAGTTCTCTCGGACTCTGCTTTATCCCTCTTTATGCTAACTTGTAAAATATCCTTTATTTTTGGAAAAAGCTTAACAAATTCATTACAAATTTCAGATTCTAGAACGTTATTTCTATTATCATCTATCCAATTTAAAGATAAGTCAGAAAATAATTTTTCTAAATATTTCATTAAATACATAATGTCTACTTAATTTTAGAAAAATTATAAAAAAGTTTATTCCTCAAGATTATTAAATAAATACTTTTTTTAGTTATATTGGAGGTTTCAAGTTCATTTCTTCCCAGTCATTACTGAATTTTTCAAAGAAAATACGTTCTTTTGTCTTCATGGCTTGAACGATAAATTCCCCTGTACCTTCTTCAATGTTTTTTATTGTTTCGTCAATTTTTTCAATAATTTTAGATTCTAATTGAGATTCATTCCTTAAATTTTTTAGATGTTCAAGTAACACAAGATTTGCGACTGATTTATTATTAAAGCTAACTCGAATAGTGTCTATTAGATATTCCGGAAAGATTTTTTCAATATAAATGTCATTTTTTAAAAAATAATATTCTTCACCAGATTTATCTTTTAAAACTTGGATTAATCCTGCAGATTGAATTTTATTAAGAGCCTTTTCCAAATTTTTAACTTTATCTTTGAGATTTTCAAGTCCCTGTCGAGTAAGAGGCGATAATCTAAATCTATTTAAGATAATATAACTATCCATATCTGTAATTATATCTGAAATGATTTTTTCGTCATCTAAAGTTGGTTTATAATTTTGGAAAAATGCTTTAACACTCAATAAATATTCAGAAGCTATAGATTCATTAATTTTTTTATTTTTAATTTGTTCTAATATTTGTAATGGAGGTCTACGGACCAATAAAATGTCTTTTATTAAAAATAATAATTCGCTAGGCATAATTTTAACAATAGCGGTTTTAATTAATCCCAACTTAACTAATGAATTAATAATATCATCAATGATGAGATAATCAATTTCTAATTTTTCCTTTAACCACCCTGAAAGGTCATTTTTGGTCGTATTACCTTCTTCAACTAATCTACTCATAATTAAATGTCTCACTTCGTCCGAGTAGACATAAGCAAGTTTTTGTTCCTCTTTAAACGTAGGATACAATGAAATTCGGTCTAGAATGTTTGGTAATAGTAATAAATGCTTATCATATTGAAGATTTACCATAATTAATTGAGCTGTATCTATTAATACATCTTCATAATCATCCGGATCTTCTTCAGCATCTAGAAGTAAAGATATGAAATATTCAAATTCATGACCAGTATAATAACTTGCAACATTCAGGGTTTCAACCATTAAGGATATAAAACCTGGTCGGTCTTCGAGAAAATGCGCAGAATATATTTGTTTTAAAATTATGGGTTCAATTTCCAGTTTTTTAGGAATTTTTGCTTCTATTTCTACCCCGATCCTAACATTCCATTTAAAAATAATTAAACCTAAAACCAATGTATTTTCTCCAGATTTCGATTTATGAAGGACTTTTAAAAATAAATTTTTAATGATTAATTAGTTAGATTTAGTTAAAATAATTTAATTAATTTTTTAGTTCCAGAAAAAAATTTTTAAATAGGGACAATAAATGGAAACAAATTCAAAAAATTTTTCAAAATACATGCTTAAGCAATTCATAACTAAATGTTCTATAAACAAACTATTAATTATTGATGATAATGGAAAGATCTTAGCCTCATCTCAGAAAATTTCATCTGAAATTGAGAATATTATAAATTCTGTTAATAAAATGGGTATTCTTAAATTTAAGAATGAATTTAATTCAAAGAATTTAAAGAACTTAATTTTAGAGTATATAGATTATCAAATTATATTAACTAAACTCCAAAATGAAAATTATATTGTTGCTATTAATGATAATAAAAGCAATTTAGAATTTATTCTAAATGAATTGAGCAATCTTGTTGGGCAAATAAATAATGTATTTACAAACAAAGATGCTTTGGAAAAATTTCACCTAGACGCCAATATTGAGAAATTGGAGGAATATTTAAAACTCATGCAACCACCTAAATTTAAAGATATAAAAAAATTGATCGATTATATTTCCTAAGTATTTCATCCCAAAATAAAATTAGGAACCTTTTTAAGATTAAATTGAAAAAAATTTCAAAAATATCAAGTCATTTGCCAATCATTTATAGTCCTTTTCGCTTTTAATTTTCACAATTTTGTAATTAAACTTTCATTTTTAAAAAGAAAGTTAAGAAATATAAATTATGAAGGGAAATATTATTCAGAATATGAGAAAGTTATAGAGATTTGGTTTCTTAATATGTTGAGAGAAATTCACATCCTTAGAGGTACGGATCTTATATACTGGAGACAATTTGGAGATGCAATTCCTTGGGAAAAATTATCTCCTACCTTATTCTCAATTATAAATTCAATGGATTCGAGTCCAGATGAATGTGAAGGAATTTTACCTAACATAGAGGACTTTAGAGTCTCATATTCTGCTATAAAAAAAATGAAACTATTGTTTGTTTTTGTTACTGATACTACAGATAATGAAATGTTAATTAACAAACAATTAAATAGAGCAAAAGAAGAATTTCAAGATTTATTTTCTGAAAAATTAATAAGATCTGCAACTGATGCTACATTATTTAATTCATTTAATCCTATTGCTGATTTAATTCACAAAAATTTAAGGCCAAAAATTTCTTTGGTAGGTTTTAGTGGAGTGGGAAAAACAACAATTACTAAATTAATTAGAGCAGATGATATTCCAAGAGAACATAATCCAACTATGACAGGAGATATTTATACAGTTAAAATCGGAAAACTTCACTTTAATCTATGGGACTTCGCTGGGCAAGAACAATTTTCATTTCTATGGCCCAAATTTATTAAAGATTCGGATGCAGTCTTTATAATTACTGATTCAACGCTAAAAAATATTGAAAAATCAAAAAAATTTAGTGAATTGGCACGAGTTAATGTTCCCCAAGCTAGAGTAAGTGCCATAGCTAACAAACAAGACCTACCTGATGCATTAACACATCAGGAAGTTGAAAAAATTATAAGAATTAAAACTTATGGCATGATTGCTATTGAGCCGAATAATCGTGCAAAAATGATCGAAATTGTTGCTGAAACTTTAGGAATAACCGCACAAGTATCACCATTGATAAGTCCATTGTTAAATCGTGATAAGTTAGTTGAAGCTGCCGAAAAAGCTTTAATTAAAGGTGAATTCACAAATGCAGTTAAAATATTTCAAGATATTGCAAAATTTTCAATAGAATTGGGTGATTCAAAAGTCGCAGCTGAGTTCTTAGAAAGAGCTAAAATCATTGAATCGAAAATATCTGGCATTAAAAAGATTTCACAACAATTTGAAGCGGAAACATCAAAATTTGATGAAAGTACAGATACTTTGGATACCAAAAAACCAATTCAAGTTGTAACACCATCAGAAATTGCTATGTCAAAAAAGTTAGGACTAGAAATTGAATCTGTAGATGTTTCAGGGAAGGAAGTTGAAATTTCAAAAGTTAAAGAGGTACCTACAAAAGTTAGTGTTAATGAATTACAAAAAACCGAAAAATATGAACAAGATTTATTAAAATTAGAAAGAGAACTTGAAAAAATTAACTTTAAACTTTCAGAGCTCGAATCTAATTGTCAAAATAATGTAATTTTATATGAGGATTATCTGAAGAAAAAAAATGAATTTAATAATTTAAAAAAGGAGCTTTTATACAAAATAACCCAAACAAAAATCAATTTAATTCGATAATTTAGGAATTAACAATATAAACTATTAAAAATCTGGAGTTTTATAAAATTCCAAAAGGAATCTGCCTAATACAATGGGACAATGACATAGGAGCAGTACTTGTTTCAAAATATCCTAAAAATTTAAAAATTACAACAAAACAATTGACCCACATTTATGCTAGTCATAGAATGAATAATATAAACCCCAATTTTGCTATATTAACACTTACCGACGCGAAAATAATTAGTTTTTTCAGTGGAATTGGGGAAAATATAATAATTGAACCAAACCAAATCGTGGCTTTAATATTAAGAAGAGATGAAAAACCAATGAAATTTAAATCTATTCTGAAGGAAGCCACTGCTAAAATACTTTCAAACCTAAAAGGGGAAAAATATGAGGAAATTTTTCCAATATTATTTAAAGAAATGACCAAAATAAGTTAAATGATTTTTATATTTATTTTAACACAAAAAAAGAAAGTTTCGTTGATTTAAACATATCTTAAAGAAAATATTAAACTCTCTTTTTTGCGCAATTTACCAAATGCAGCTTTCCAGTCAACGAAAATCAATAATATTATAAATACCAATACACCAATCCAAGTAATTGCAGAAGATATCGGATCAACAGAGGATATCCAAATACCAAACCAATCATATAATTGAATAGCTTGAACGTCAAGACCAAAATATGCCATAGCTTTGGCAATAGCAGGATTTTGTATTGCTAGTCGAATTAATACCGCTAGATATAAACAGAATGCTATTTTACCAAAAATATAAACTATTGTCATTCGAGTCAGGCTGTAGCTCACCATTCCTAACACTATCAATAGCGGATCATCTGGAATTGGGGTTGCAGCGAAAAGAAGCATCAGTGGAATAGCCCAGCCGCTCTCAACTCTAGTTTTTAAATTATCTAAACTTTTACCATAACTAGTACCTTCTAGTGTTTTAGCACTGCCTCTACCTAATAAATATGCTGAAACTTCACCAAGTCCAGCACCAAGTCCTGCAAAAATACTTAATAAAATTAAATTTAGGGGACTTGCAGAAGGATTAAACAAACTTGGAGTCATATCAAATTCAGGAAAAATCGTGATGATACCTAAGGCAATAGTATAGGGAACTGGAAAAATTACAGTAAGATTTCCAAAAATTGAAATGAGAAAAACAGCAAGAAGTATCATAAATAATGACAATTCAGGACCAAATGCATTTTTAAATCCATAGACGATTTGAATTAATACTGCTCCTAAATTGGTACCAGATAATGCTAAAATTATAACAATAGCAAAAAAGCTGCCAATACACGTCCAAATTGCTATATTAGTCCAGTTTATCTCTCTTTCATTCGGTATATTTTCGTCCAATTGATAAATCTCCTTTGAGATGGAATATAATAATGGTGTTTAAGAATTAATTTAAATTTTCGCTTTTTTAATTTAATGATATGAAAAGTTATAGAATAAGCTGTTTACTATCAAAAATATCAAAAAATTTTCTAATTTTAATTATAATTCAATCTTCTTACCGCAGACACGACATGACATTTCATTTTGCAGGTATTTATCGAGACATTTTGGATGATAGTAAGTAGAACATGTGTAACAATAATATGCTGGAGGTTTTTCAAATATCATATGACAAATTGGGCACACAGAATTTAATAAATCTTCTGATTCTTGTTTTATTAATTTAAACCGGGTTACATCTTGGGTTTCTTCTTCATAAGTTCTTGTGCGGGAGCCTCTAATTAATTTTACTTTACTAATTGATTTTGGAACTTTTAGTAAAAAGAAACAGCGTGTGCATCTAAAGGCACTTTCACCCTCAGCTTTTGTAGCCGCTGCCCATTCAGCTGCACAATGCAAATGCATAGGACTTTTGCAATTTGGACAATATCTACCACAAGCATAAAACGGACCATGACAAATTGGGCAAGTATCTTGAAAACAAATTGTACATTTGTCTTTTTCTTTTCCCAATAAAAGATTAATTAGCTGCTCTTGGGATTCCGATAAATCTGCCGGATGCAATAATTCTCCTGCAATTGATTCGAGGAATAATGCAGTAGTTGCCTCCAATTCTTCTTGGGAGGCAGAATATGGAATTTCTTTTTTATTCGTAAAATTTGATAAACTTTCTCTTAAAGATGAGGTATCATAGACTCTTGCATATTCTCCATTTGTCTCAGATGAAATCTTTTCTAAAATACTTTCTTGATATGCAACTCCAAGTTCGAATAGCCCTATTGTATCCACAGTAAGTTTAAGTCCCGAAGCAATTTTACTCATTTTAAGAGGATTTATTGCTGAAACCCAAGGTTTACCATCAGACACAACTAACATTCTATATACTTTAGCTCCAACTTGCTGGATTTCTTTAACAACTAATTGTATTCCCACTGCTAAACCTTCACCTAATCCAGTTGTACCACCAAGTTTAATTGTATCTAAAGCGCTATTTATTTCATCAACATCACTTGTCATTTCCAATTTTATTTTTGCCTCTGAAGAGAATGTTACAATGGCAAATCTATCTCTATCATCGAGTTGACTTTTAATTTGTACAAATTCTTTCAACCCATTCCTGACCGCTTGGATTCGATTGGGGTCAAAATCTTTTCTGAACATGCTACGACTTGTGTCTATACACAGAATGGTATCCTCAATCTTTAGTTCGCTCAAAGAAACCACTTATTTTTTTTATGGAAGAATATTAGAGTCAAATATGTATAATTAATTTTAATATTTAAGAAATAGGGGTTTTAAATATGAACTTTTTTCATCGCCAGAAATTAATTCCTAATTGGAACCAAGAATCCTTAAAGAAAATTATACTAATAGTGGGAATTGGAGGAATGGGAAACCATATGGCTGTGAGTTGCTGTAGACTGGGTGTAAAAAAAATTATTTTAGTTGATCATGACGTCATCGAATCCTCTAATTTAAATCGTCAAATATTATTTAATAAAAATGAGATTGGTAATAAAAAAGTAAATGTTGCTAAGAAACATCTTGAATTTTTACATACAATTAACACTTCCATTGAAGCTATTGATCTTGATATTTTTAAAAACTGGAATGAATTTGTTCCTCTAATCAAAAAAGTAGATTTTATTCTAAATGGGTTGGACTGTCCAGAAATTAAACGGGTAGCAGTATCCTCTCTTTGTCTAAAACTTAACAAACCAATGATTTATGCCGGAACAGATGTAATTAGTGGTAATGCTGGAATGATTCTTTACCAAAAGCCAGAAGGACATCCATGTTATGAATGTTTGCAAGCTTCTCTTGCCTCGGTTAAATCTGAATTTCACAAAATATTTTCTCCCATAAATATCGATAAACAAAATAGCATCCCAATTGATAAGATTACAGCCAAAGAGGAACATCCTTTGGCTGCATCAACAAATTACACTGCCTCTATTGTTTCCAACTTGGCTATTAACTATATGGTTCATTATTTATTAGGTTGGAGTGAAATTCCAAACCGAACAATTATTGATCTATATAATTCAACAATCGATACCTGGAAACTAAGAGGAGTAGAGGATTGTTTACTTTGTGGAAAAAGCACAAATAAGTAATTTTCTATAAATTTGAAAAAGAAAATTAAAAATATATTGGAAATTTAAAATTTTTTAGAATATTAGTATTGTTTTTCAGGAAAAAAAAATTGCTACGCCTTGGGACCAAGTTTATCGATTTTTTCTTCTAGGTCATTGAGACGCTTTGTTATCGATTTATTAAATTCTTTTAGAGAATCACTTATTTTCATTTCTATAATCTTGGTTAGTTCTTCCGTTACACTATCAATATGGAGATTTACTTTATCTACTATTTCCTTCTCCATATCTTCTACGTCACCTTTCACCTTATCCAATTCTTTACCTATATCGTCGTGAAACTCGGATAGCGAAATTGTAACTTTGTCTCGGATCTCGTCTTTACTTTTTACTACATCGTCTATAATTCTGTCTTCCATATCTGAAACGTCATCAGATGTCTTTTCTACAATTTCAGTTAAGTTTGCGAAGTTAGTAGCCGATACATTTATTAACCCTTCGTGACTTTCATCTATTTTTTTTACAATTTGAGTTCTAATTTCTCCAATTCCAATTGATAGTAATTCCTGTAAATCGTTCATCGCTTTTACTTGCCGATTGCCCAGTTCTTGAAATGCATTAGCGAGTTGTTGAGTTTGATCTGCAAAAGATGCAAACATCGGTGGCATAATTTCTTGTAACATATGTTTAAAGCCCTGTGTAAATCCCTCTAAAGCAGGATCAATATTCATAGCCGGAACAGTAATACGAATTTCTCCAAGTGGAGTTGTACTAATTGATGGCATTGCTGAATCGGAACCTTCTTCTCCTGAGCTAAATATAGTGCCTTCTTCTCCAAACTCAGCTATTAATGGTAATCTGGAAACACTCCTTTCCGTCATATCAACAAGTGTTTGTGTGAAACTTTTCTGGTCTACATCATCAATTTTATATTTTATTTCGTGAAAGTCCGACATTGTTCCTAAATTTGGGTCATCTAACTTGAAAATATCAAATCCTGCATGTTTTGGAGGATCTAATTTTGTATGATCGAAAACTAATGCGATAGCTTTTGGATTCGGGCCTTGATAACCCAGATGATTTTTTATATCTGTATTTGATAAAAATAAACCTAGACCGGGATGTGAATGGTACCACCCCACCATAAATTGTCCTCTTTCAGCCGCCATAGAATCAATTTGTGCCGATTTGATATAATGTTCATCATCGAATTCGACTTCTACACTCGAACCATGTGCCATCGGAACTGCATCTTCTACTATAACGTCTTCTCCATCCAATTTTCCAATAAGAAATCCATAAATTTCTTTCCAAACGTCCATTGGTAGTTTTGCATTTGCAAATCGAGATGCGTGGAGTATAATCGATTGATAAGCTCTTAGGCTGATACTAACTATACCTGGTTCTTGAAATCCAGAGGGTTCTTTTTTTTCTATTATCTTTTCTTCTTTCTTTTCTTCCTTTTTTTCTTCTTTCTTCTCTTCTTTCTTTT
>JABXJV010000151.1 GCA_013375355.1 Candidatus Helarchaeota archaeon | reverse complement strand
GTATTTGCACTAAGTAACATTGAAGGTAAAACTTGATCAATTATTTCTCGAAAAACTTTTGCTCCTTTTTTACGATTTTCTTCTGTATCCTTACCTGTTAGATAATATAGTTCAAAAATTCCAGGAACAAGAGGTAATAATCCAAATTGGTTTCCTATTTTTAAAATAGTTCCTTTTCTTGCACAATTGTTTAAAAGTTCTTTAACCTTTGTTTTATCCATACCGGCTGTTTTAGCTAATTTTCTCGGCGTAACTAATTTTCTTACACCCTCCATATAACTTAAGAGTTTTGCTTCTTCCTCGGTCCAAATTATTCTCAAAAATTCGAGGACTTTTTTATGTTTTGGTGCACCAATTGGACCAACTCTTAATTTATTCCTCACGATATCGTAATAATCAACTTCTGTCATTTTTATTCAACTTAAATGTTTAATTATAATTAATCAGATCAAAAACTAATAAAAAATCTAGCATAATTTACTGAAATAAGTCAATTTCATACTACATCAAAAACTTGACCCAGCCTCACAATTTCAGGCCCCGTTGTATCATCTCCTACAACGGCACCATGAGAATTTGCTACGACTCCCGAGGCGATATAGGGATATCCCGCGTTTATCGTGCCTATATCTACTTCCACACCAAGAACATCACCCACCCATTCAAGAATTTCATCAGCAGCATCTACATGAACTAAAACTCCTTTATTTGTACAAAGAGCTTGGGACCCTACAATACCAGGTTCTTCTGGTCCGAGGATTTTTCCTTTGACTGCTTCCACTCCTAATGCATCCTCAATAATCTTTAGTTGATTTTTTTCAAAATCAGGATTTATAATTGCTGCTTTATCATTACAAAGAATATTATTTCCTAAAGCAGTCAATTCGGTTGTAACTCTTTCGATATTGATGTTAAGATGATTTTGAATTGTAGAAAATTCCTTATCAGTTATTGTATGAGGAACAAGATAGCCATTCTTATTTCCGATAGATAATGTATGTAAAATGTGAGCTTGTGCAATATTCAATGTAAAACTTGGAACCTTTAATGTTTCCTCTATTGATTTTATCTCTCGCTTAGTTAATCCCTCAGGAATTACACAATAATCATCGGTGGCAAATGAAAAAACTCCGATGTTTGTATTTCCAAAAAAATTTTGCTTGATAATCATTTTTTTCTATTTCACGAATTATAAGATTTTATTAAAAAAATGATACTCGAGATTATTTTAAAAAGAGTTTGAAAAAATTCTTTTAACACTTTACTACTTTTTTCTATTGAAAAGCTTTGATTGAATTAAAAAATTTATCAAAAAAATTTAAGGAAACAGTTGCAGTTAATGACATTTCTTTAAAGATAAAAAATAATGAAATTTTCGGATTGTTAGGACCTAACGGAGCGGGTAAAACTACTATACTTCTAATTCTTGTTACTGTATTAAGACCAACTTCGGGAACTGCAATAATTAATGGTTTCGATGTTTTATCTCATCCAAACGAAGTTAGAAAGCAAATTGGAATATGTTTTCAAGATGTAAAATTAGATTGGGCTTTAAGTTATAAAGATATTTTAAATTGGCATGGGAAAGTTTGTGGTTTATCCAAAGAAGTAAGAGAGAAGAGGATAGCCGAATTAACAAAGAAATTACGATTAGAAGAGGCTGGAAAGAAGAGTGTATGGAAGCTTTCAGGAGGTATGAGAAAAAAAGTTGAAGTTTCCAAAATATTGCTCCAAAGACCAAAAGTTGCTATTTTTGACGAGCCCACTTCTAATTTAGATCCCGAAATGAAAAACATAATTTGGGATTATATAAAAGCGATGAGAGATGAATATGGTAGCACAGTATTATTAGCTACAAATCAGATGGAAGAAGCCGATGAATTATGTAAAAATGATAGAGTAGCTATAATTAATGAGGGAAAATTAGTAACCATAGATTCACCAAAAAAACTTAAAGACTCAATTCCTGGAGGAGATATTATCGAAGTGAAAACTAATGAAAGTGCAAAGTCAATCAGAGAACAATTATTAAACCTTGACCAAGTTGTCGATGTCCAATTAACTGATAATGTTGCACACATTTATCTTAATCAATCTGAAAAAATTGCCCCTTATATTTTACAGATTTTCATAGAAAATAAATTTATAATAAACAAGTTTAAGATGAGTGAACCTTCTCTAGAAGAAGTTTTTTTCAAGTATACAAAACGGAGTTTGCTATGAATAAAGTAATTTTATACGTGGCTGAGCGAGATTTAAGATTTATAGTAAATAACTTTATTTTTTTACTAGTTCAATATATTTCTTTTATAATTCAAATTTTTATATATTCCTTAGTATTAAACGCCCTAATACCACTTTTAAATTATGTAGAATGGTATTCTACTGGTATGACCATTTTAACGCTTTGGTCGATATCAATGTATACAGTATATTTCGTATATGGGGAAAAAACCCATGGGATCTTACAGTACATTCTAACTTTACCAATAACGAGAAGAGATTATGTAATAGGGAGAGTAATTGGCTCAAGCATAAGAACTATGGTATATATAATGCCACTTTTTTTCATTACATTAATAGTTACTGGAGTTTCAAACATTATAAATTTAATAATGGTAATAGGATTATTGTATTTGTTTATTTTTGGTGTAACTGGGCTTGCCGTTACTCTTGGATCCGCTGTAAAAGGGGAAAGGCGTTTAGATATAATGATGGGGGTTGTGGATGCCTTTATGATAAGAATAAGTACGGTTTATTATCCTCAATATGCAATGGACTTATGGATGCAAGTAGGCTCACAAATAAACCCTCTTTCCCATATATCTACTATTTTTAGATGGGCTTTAGGGCTTAAAAATTTCTATTCATTAGAATTTCCTCCCGAATTGATAATTTCTATAATATTTATAATCGTATTATCCACGTTTTTCTTTTTTATAAGTCTAAAAATCTACGAGGGCTCAATAGAAGGAGGAGAACATGGTTAAATCCGAATTAAGAGTTCTTTCCATTATACTAGAAAGAGACCTGCGAAGCTTCACTAAATATAGTTGGTGGTTAATTGGGTTAGTTTTAATGAATTTAGCTGATTTATTTATTTTGGCAACAACTTTAACAAAAATTACTATTGGTTTGAATTATTTTCTTTATTTTACTCCAGGAATCACAATGCTGGCAACATTTTCAAGCGCATTTTTAATGGGACGAGAAGTAAATGAAGAAAAAAGATATGGTCGAGACCAATATCTACTAGCTCTTCCACTAACACGCAGTACATTTATCTTTGGTAGAACTTTGGCTGGTGCGATTCGTGGTATTTTATATAGCGTTTCATTATTAGTACTTGCAATTTTATTTACAAGTACCTCAACTATAATTTCTGATTTTTCAATAGGTTTTGTATTAATTCCCAATAGAACCTTTTTAGATCTTGTAATCCTTTTCTTTATATCATTAGGGATAATTTTTCTTATTTCTCTTGGAATGTCTGGATTCTCCATTGCTATAGGAACGAGCATAAAAAAATTCGAAAATTACGCTCTTTCCCGAAGTTTTGCTTCCTTATGGCTTATGTTTGGTTCAACAGTTTATTATCCGAGAGAAAAAATGCCTGAGATTATGGCAATATTTTCGGATTTTAATCCATTAAGTTACGGAGTAAATATTTTAAGAAGTCTTCTTTTTATCTTACCAATTCGAGTAATAGATATTTTAGGATTAATTATTTTTGCAATAAGTATGCTTTTTCTGTGTTATTTCACTTATAACCGAGCCACACAAGGAGAATAAAGTCTTATTTTACATATATTTAATGAAAAAATAGAGATAAAAATAAAAAATTGATAAGAGAAAATTAGACTTTTTTCAAAATTTCAATTGCAATTACTTTACCATTTTTAATTAACAATCTTGGTGTATAGTCTGAGCTGAAAATAAAACCTTCTGGTAGTCCAGAGGCTTTTTCAATATCTTTTTTGATAACCTCTTTTCCAAGAACCATTACTTTTTTTTCAGTAACTGCATAAAAGACGGGAGGTATTACTACTCCTTCCCGTTCATAACCTTCAGGTAAGTCATTTTTTAAAATTTCATCTAAAATAGCTTGAGACATAAAACTTACTCCTTATTTTTTTAAAGTCTTTTTAAAATTTCAATAGCTGCAACTTTCCCATCTTTAATTAAAAATCTAAGTCCATATGCATTATTAAAGAGAGACCCATCTGGAAGTTCTGTAGTTATTTGAATTTCAGTATTGACAACTTCTTTTCCCAGAACTTTTGCAACACTTTTAACGACCCCATAAAAATCTTGTCCTAGAATAATCGCTTCTCTGTCAAAGCCATCAGGAATTGCTTCTCCCATT
>JABXJV010000150.1 GCA_013375355.1 Candidatus Helarchaeota archaeon | reverse complement strand
TGAATCAGCAAAAAAATCCTTAAAAGAATTAAAAAATCTCAATAAAAAAAGGGAAGCGAAGTTTGAAAGGCGAAATAGTAATTGATACTGCTCCTTTAATTGATTATTTGTGTAATGAAGGAGTTGTTGAAAAAGTCCAAAAAGAAATAATTAGTAATCCTGATGTAACTAATGTCATTATATCTCCAATAACATTAGCTGAAATATTCTATGTACTTTGTAGAGCGAAGGGAGAAAAATTTGCAATAGAAAAAACAGACATAATTAAAAATGCAGCTAAAATTGAACTTGAATTCAAAATTAGGGATATTGCTGGTAAATATAAATGCGAAAGAGCAATATCTTTAGCAGATTGTTATGTTCTTGCAGCAGCAAAAATAAATTCTGCTACTGCAATCTTTAAAAAAGAACAAGAAATTGTTGATGAATTAAATAAAAAGCCATTTGATGTAAACCTAAAATTATATTAATTCAGAGAAATCTATATAAAAACTCTGACTAAACTGCGATTATAAAAGACTGATAGAATTGCCTTTATATCGTAGTGTATTTGTGAATTTCTAATTTTTTGGATGAAAAGAAATTCATGAATTAAAAGTCGGTCTTTTATCTTGCCAAGGTGAGACTTCTTCAAAAGCTTTTGAAACTTGAAGAACGCTGACCTCATCAAACCTTTTTCCGACAATTTGCATTCCTATAGGCAATCCATCGCTATGCCATCCACAGGGAATTGATGCTGCGGGATGTCCACTCATATTGAATGGATAAGTATATGAGAGCCATTCACTAGTACCAACTTTTTGTCCATCAATTTCAACTGTATCAAAAAGTGTTTTATCTATCCCAATAGCTGTACGGCCCACAGTTGGAGTAATTAGTATATCATATTTCTTAAAATGGCGAGCGATATTATTACAGATCATTTCAATTTGAATTTCCGCCCTTTTTATGTCTTTAGCAGAAAATTGCTTCCCTAACTTAACCATTTGAGCTAGGACAGGGTCTATCTTATCTTCCCAATCCTTTAATAGACGCATCGCATCCAAAACGTAATAAAAACTTGAAGCCCAGATAATTCCTAAAACCATGAAGACATCTCTTATTTTTGGCAATTTTCGACCAAGAACCAATTCCTTAGAGTATGCAAGATCGATTAGATCTGATTCTTCTACATCCCAACCAAATTGCTCAAATTTCTCAAGCCCATTTAAAATACATTTTTCAACTTCAGAATCAAGTATTTTTGCAGCTAGGTTCAGAGCATAACCTAATTTAAGTTTTTTAGGTGGGCGCTCCTGCATTTTTTCAAGGAAACTATAATTAGGTTTAGGAATCGATAATTTATCAGAGTCATCTTCTCCAACAATAACATCAAGCATCAATGCTGCATCTTTTACGTATCTTACTATAGGACCATTCTGAGTGAATGTTGAGATAGCTCCTCCAAGTCTAGAAAAAAGATGAGGAACACGACCAAAATTAGGTTTAATACCATATGTGCCACAAAAGCTACAAGGGACTCTAATAGAACCTCCCCCGTCTCCACCTATAGCTAACGGTCCTAATCCAGCAGCAACTGCTGCGGCAGCACCACCACTCGAACCACCCGGAGTTCTTCCTAAATTCCAAGGGTTTTTTGTAGCTCCAAATATCAAATTAGTGGTAATGGGGGCATATCCAAAAGGAGGGAGATTGGTCTTCCCTAACATAACAATCCCTGCATCTTTCAACCTAGCAACTGCTACGTCATCTTCAGTAGGAATATAATTTTCAAATATTTTACTGCCAAAGGTCGATCTAATTCCTTTAGTTTCTAGTTCATCTTTTATAGACGTTGGAATTCCATGTAATAACCCTAATTTTTCACCTTTTTTAACGGCTTTATCAGCATTTTTAGCCGTTTCTCTTGCTAAATCAAATGTTAATGTACAATACGCGTTAATAATCGGGTTTATTTTTTCAATTCTTTCGATAATTACCTCAGTTGCCTCTACAGAGGTCAATTCTTGACTCTCTATTTTCTCTACCATATCGCAGGCAGACATAAAACAAATATCTTCTTTTCTCATTTGCACATCACTTTTTTTTGCTTTTTATTTTTATAATAGCTAATTATTTAATTTTTTGAAAGAATTTTATAATTCAATATCCGTATTTCAAATGTTTGGAAGATAGAACTTGTTACTTTTCTTATAAGAGTTTTAATGTTGTTCATTTTTTATTTCTATAATTTTCTTAACTAAAGCTGATAAGGTTTCACTACAATCTTCATTAAACCTTAAATCTGCAAAATTTTCGAGCGTTGTTACGCCTCGATTTATTATAATCAACTTAGCTCCTTTCATTTTTGCCAACCTTGGAATATTGCCCGCTGGTTTTGTAACGAGGCTTGATCCTACAACCATGAAGACATCAGCTAGTTCAGCGTGCTCAAACGAAGTATCTAGCTCATCTTTGGGAAGTTTATCACCAAATTTAACTATTGATGATTCAAATAATCCCCCACACTCACACCTTGAAGGGCGGTCCCAAGTTTGTTCGATCTTTTTTCCGCATTTTGGGCATCTTACTAAAGTCATATTTCCATGAAGCTCAGCGATTATATCTTTATGAATTCCTGATTTTAAGTGGAGATTGTCTATATTTTGTGAGATAAGAAATTTCAGAATTTTTAATTCTTGTAACTTTACCAAAGCTAAATGACCTGCATTAGGTTCCACTTTTTTCCAGTTAACAGATAGTGATTTATACAACTTACTTTTATCTTTTAACTGCCATACTCCTCTATAATCTGGTAATCCAGATTCAGTACTAATGCCAGCTCCTGTTAAAACCACGAAATGCTTTGAATTAACTATCCAATTCGCAGCTTTTTCAATTTTTTCTTTAAATGAGATTTGAATTCCCTCAAAAATACTGAATATATTCTTTAAATTAATTGAAAAATATTTATTAATTTATTTTTGTGACTTTTACTCTAAAATAGTAACAAAAAAATAATTCAAATCATTCTATTTTTTTTCGTTATTTTCATCTTCAATGATTAATTCTTTATCAGGAGTTATGATTTTAACCGCGAATTTTTTAATTTTTTTACTTTGCTTCCCGAACCAATCTTTTATTTGTATTAATGGTTTTTTAACTGGTTCTAATTTATTAATGAATTCTCTAATGGGATTTTTATGCCTTTTAATTGTTATTACTTCTTCGGAAAACCCAATATCAAGATTAATAATTTCTCGAACATTGATCGAAAATGGTTCAAAAATTCTGACATTACCTTTGAATGTTGAAATTTTGTCTCCATACTGTTGTTCAAATGCATCTGCAACTTTATGAAGGACATTTTTAATAGTTTTTAATTTATCTTGTAAATCAGAAATTGAAATGAATAAAATTTTCATATTACTAATGATTCCCTTTACATATACTATTCTTGTTG
>JABXJV010000149.1 GCA_013375355.1 Candidatus Helarchaeota archaeon | reverse complement strand
GTAAATGATGAAGAAATAGAGGATTTTATTAATGACAACATGCTCCAGGGATATTATGAAATTTCTTTAAAAACAGGTTTTAATGTAGAACAGTCAATTGTTCGTCTTGCAGAAATGGTATATCAATTTATGAAAACTGGAGTAAAAGTCCCTATAAGATTAAAAATCCAAAGAAAAGAGGAAAAACCATTAGAAATTGATGATAAGAGATTTTTTGAAAATTTCATAATTACATTGAGAGAAATTGGTAGACAAATTCACAAAGAAATTTTAAATAAGATTGCAAATTTACGTGAAATATCACATGTTACCACAATTAGTAAAATCTTAGGAGAAATTAGCTCTTATGATATAAAAATAAAGAAATTATTTGAAGATTTACCCATATCAATTGAAGAATCTGTTAAAAGGAATTTGCTTCAAGATTGGGAATCTAAGAAAGATGAACTTTTTTCAAAAATTAAAAAAATAAAAACTATGTGATTTTTAATTAATTCTTTTTTTTGAAACCACTTCACTTCTCTATACGGAACTGGAGAGAGGTTACAGAATGAGGAGGAAATTCATAAGAATATGGATTAGCTCCATCATTTAAAGTCTTCTCTTTTAGATCAATCTCATTAGGTGAGTTTTTGGTATTTGTAATAAATGCGTTATCATGGTACAATATGCATATATCAATACCAGGATTAATTTTTAGATCAGGGGCACTTTTAAAATTTATTTTTGCCTGAACTAATTCTTTAAAATGCTTATTAATGCAAAAAAGAGTAAAATTCTTGCCATTTTCTGAAATTGTTGCTGCAACATCAAGAACTGGTCGTTTTAAGGTAGGTATATTCTTTCCAAACGGTTCTGAAGTAATAGTAGGGCAATCCACTTCTACAGGTATAAAATTTGCTTGTAAAGCGTCACCATACATTTTAAAAACGTGATAATGAGGATTAACAACGACTTTATGATCATAAGTTAATATCATTCCTATACAATTTACCATTTGAGCAAAATTTGCCATTCCTATTGATTTTGAATGACGAATTAATGTATTTAATACACCTGCAGTCCATAAACCATCCCTTAAAACATAAGGGGGTTTGTCAGCTCTATATATCTGGCTATAATGGTACCAAATATTCCATTCATCAAGTGCGATTTTGCATTTATCAAGACCATCAGGGCCTAAAGTTGCTAAAATATCTTCTTCAGTTTTGAGAATAAGATCTTCTACACAATAAGAAGAATTAACAATGCTATAATACACTTTCTCTGTAGCAGGTAGGGGTTTCTTTCTTAAAAGATTTGAAAGAATTCCAATCATTGGCAAATAGATATGAACAGAAAGATAATCTACATGATCCTTTATTAGTTCAAGTAGGGGACGATTCCAGTTTGAACGATTACATCCGCAAGCTATGAATTTTATCCCTGGATCGACTTCCCGCATGGCTTTTGCGAATTCAATATATCTTTTTGCATATTTTTGAGGTGTTTTACAATATCCTTTCTCCCAAAAACCGTATATTTCATTAGCAATCCCCCAATACTTAACATCATATGGTTCTTTATGTCCATTTTTAGCCCTTGATTTTCCATATTCTGAATTTTCAGCACCATTCGCATATTCCACCCATTCGACAGCTTCTTCAATAGTACCAGAACCAAAATTAATGTTAAGATATTTTTCTGCGCCTAATTTTTCACATAGTGTTAGAAATTCATCTGTTCCAAAATGATTCCTTTCTTTAGGACCCACATTATACAAGGCACTTTTAATAAGTCCACCCCATGCTTTATTTCTTCGCTTAGGACGTTTTTCACGAGGTCCGATCCCATCTTTCCAATGATAAGTATCAGAAAAACATCCACCCGGATATCTTATCATAGGTGGTTTTAATTCTGCCATTTTTTCAAAGAGATCTGCTGGTACTCGCTCAAGTGGAAATTCATTTAATAAAGGTCGCTTAGTTTCTTTGTACATCCATAGGCCATTTTCGATACAACGTCCTAAATGTTCTATGAAATGACCCAAGATTAAGGGGGAGATGGGAACTTGTTCAATTTCAGGAACAATATTTATCTTAACAGTCGCTTTTATTTTAATAACCTCATTTAAACCTTTTTGAGAAATGAAAATTTATTCTACATAATTTGTCATTTCATTAGTTAACTAATCTCTCATTAATATTTTTTAATAGAGTAAAATATTTGAAATAATTCGACAAAATTGCCAAACATTTTTAGATTTGGAATTAAATATTTGAAATTAGGCATAGAGAATCAATTAATTACATTAATGGTTTTGTTAATGAGTCCTTATTATGTTTATATTGTTAGATGTAAAGGCGGAACACTCTATACTGGTTATACAAATAATATTAAACGTCGATTAAAGGAACATAATAATGGACAAAGTAAGTATTGTAGGGGTAGACGCCCAGTTAAACTCCAATATTTCGAGATTTTTAAGAATCAAAAATCTGCAATGAGGCGTGAACTTGAAATCAAAAAGTTAACAAGAAAACTCAAATTGAAATTAATAAAATCTAATTCGAAAAAACAAATTGAAATCGTAAAACATTAAATTAAATAAGTTTTCTTTATTTTGGCTTTCCTATTACTGATAAATGGATTTGAAGAACATTTAATGGAACAAAAAGACTAAATTTTAAGTGTTCTTGATATTTTTTACGAAGCCCAGTCCATGTTTTCAGAGCTTTAGGACATACTTTAAGTTTTTCAAAATATTGTATAATTTCATTTATATTCGGGCAATCATTATGTACATAGTAGTATGATGCAAGTAAGCTCCATTTGAAGCTCTCCATTTCGTAAAGTGTTGCTCTTTTATCAAAAGGGACCGTAATTAATCCGCCAATAGCTGTTAATCCATTCATAATTGCGCTCTTTAAAAGTTGAAATACTGAAACTTTTGGTAGCTTTGTTTTTTTAACCAAATTTTCTCCATATAGTGTGTGGGCTCTGCCAATAACACTTCCCATAACAATATCGTTTGGTGCAAGTATTGCTGCCATAATTTTATTAACAGAAAAAACTTTCGCAAATTTTCCACTAAGAAATTCCTTCTCACGACAAATGAAATGAGAGATGAACATTCCGGTTGATTTATCTACGCAGTATAAAATTGATTGAATTATATTTTTTTTAGGTTTTAAGTAACCACACTTTATTTCAAATGCCATAAGCACTCTATTTAAATATTTAATTTTTTTCTTTGAAACCTTGTCCGAAACGACAATTAGAATATCTGCGTCGCTTTCTTTAGTACAATATCCTTTTACAATTGATCCAAAGATAATAATTGATCGTAAATCATCCCCAAGTGCTCTGTGAAGAAATGGAACTATTGAGTTTAGGTATTTATCTGCTTTCTGAGGAATATTTATTCCGGTTTTATTCAATTGAAGACGCATATTCTTTAATTGCAAGATAACAACCAGATTCTAAAGTAAAAATTCCTAATATTACATGTTAAACAATAATCGAGATTTATTAAATAAAAAGGTTTGTATTATATATGTTTTAGAACTTTAGATCTAGAACAAAATGTCAACATTAAGTATTATGGGGTATTAATATGTCAACTGATATGATTTTGGGATATTTACTAGGACTTCAGGCGGAAATGCAGCCAACACCGGACTTAGTAGGATCGATCATCGGAATTATTCTTTTAGCTATTTGGATTGTCGTAACGATTTTATTATGGAGAGATATAAAAGAAGTTACTATAGATGACACTGCAAAAATTCTTTGGGTAATGTTCCTTCTTTTACCAATAATATCTTGGATTGCGTATTATCTAGTCCTAAAAAAATAATTCATTTCTCTTATTTTTTATTTTTGCGTTCTTTTAGGGATTATTTTAGAAATTTTTTAACTCATTTTTTTCAGAAAGCGATAAATTATATAAATTAAATACAAAATTGTTAATTTTTTCCACAATTTCTTTTAATCTTTCATTATTCGCATTTAGATGTGCGTTTTCAGATAAGATAGCTAATTTTTTATGAATTTCATTATTTAAATCGAATTTAGGTATATTAAGGAATTTTATAATTGAAGGAGGAGCAAATGATTTTCCTCCTTTTAGAGAAAATTTTTGTAGAAGAAATGAACATAATTTCGAATTCATAATTGAACAGACATAATAAGCCTCATTTTTATCATTAAATGGGATAAATGTCAAAACATTATCAGGGATGATAATTCGTTTCCCTATATCTTTAATTTCAGTATGACATAGGACAGAAGAGTTCAATTTATTTCCCATACGATTCCAGACTACCTTGAATGGTGCGAATGTATATGTTCCGATATTAAACATCGTATAAAAAGGTGCTCTAGACCCATTAAAATATTTTTTAAACATTGGTCGTTCTTTTAAAAAATTCTCAAAATTTTTCAAATATTGATAAGTTTTAGGAAACTTTTTTTCTAAATCTTTCAAACCACTCCTTTTTTTAGGATCTTGGACCATTAGTGTAAAAGTATAATCACCAATCGTTTTCCATGCTCTCAAATTCTTGCTTTTAACAAGAGGATAGATTAGATCTTTTTCTAATTGATGTTTAATTTTTTTGATCCTTTTTTTACCCTCTTCTGGTCTATTTTCAATAATTAAGAAATCGCCATCTGGTTTTAAAACATTTAACCAATAAATTCCATTAGCCCCTCCTGTATTCAGTCCAAGATATGCGACGTAAGGAGATGGACCAATTAATCTTTTTAATTTAAGTAATTTTTTTGTTGTTGTAAACCAAGGGGAGGTAGGTTTTGTAATTGGTTCAGCATATAATTGTTTGGATTTAAGCTCAATTACTTGTTCTATATAAACTTCAGTTGATCTAGATTTTTCAATTTCAATTATCTTTGTATAGGGAATTGGATATTCTGTTTTTATTCCTTTTTTAATAATTAAGATAGATGTCATATTTGACGCATTTTGGAATGGTCTAACATCTACCAGATCTATTACTTCAATAACTTTCAAGTGTTCTTTATTTCCAATTTGAAATCTACGGAAGCCCTCACCAGCACCTAAAGTTTTGAATACTGTTTGAGTTATTAAAAATCCGAGAATTCCATTATTTTTCAAATATTTTTCCGCAACTGCATAAGTAAAAAGCATTGAAATATCTTTTCTGCCTCCTCCCAGTCTTGCCTCATGACCTTTCAAAGAGAATAGACCATAATTTTTCCATAAATTAATGGTAGATTCTCTATAAGCATTATCTAAATCTTCCCAATTAATCCATGGTGGGTTACCAATTATAAGATCAAATTTGAAAGATAAGGGAGGAGCATTAATAGCATCATAAGAGTAAATTGGAATTTCTATTTTGTCTTTAATAAAAGGTATTAATTTGTGGATTGCAAATAAGTAATTGATTTTAGCTGTGATTATTGCTAATGGATTAATTTCAAATCCTATAATATTTTCTAATATGCTTGATAACAATTTTGATTTATTAATAATTGAATTTTTAGACTTTTTTAATATCTTTTTTAGCTCTAAACTAAGAAATATACCCGAACCACAACTAGGGTCTAATATTTTTTTATTCAAATCCCCTTTGAAACCAGTTTTATCAATTAAAAAGTTCGCAAGCCACTTTGGAGTATAATATTCTCCTAATTGGTGTCTTATTCCTTGTGGGATAATATTTTGATATAATATTTGAAGTTGATCAATATTTTCATCTTTTAGGATTTCATCATATTGAATTTTGGATATTTTATTAATTAAATCCTTAAATATTCCTTCGATTTCTTCATTCCAATTAATAAGATACCAGGAAAATAAATTTTCATTTGAAAAATTCGATACTCCTAGATTTTTGAGTAATTCTCCATTTTCTAATTTTTCTAAATTTATGTGTAATTTTCCATCCAGAATTGAATTAATTGGAGAGGTTTGGGAGGGTTTCTTTTTTCCAATTAATAATCCATAAGCTAATAGTTTTATTATAATGTTAAAATATGTTTGGATAGCAAATAAAAAGTGACTTAAGTTATTTTTTGATATATCATATTCTTTTTCCAACTTCTTATCAATTCTATGAATTTTGGAAAGATTACCATAGATTTGTTCAAAAAATGATTGCCATTTATTATAATGGGTTTTCACATTTTGTTTTTTAATATTATTAAGAAAAAATTGAATAATTTCTTTTGCAATCGGTTCAGTATAACCAAATTCGCGGAATAAAAAGTCATTTTTTGGCATTTTCAGCCTTCGGTTTCCTGAAAATTAATATAAATTGGTGTACAATTGAAGGGATCCAACTATAATTAATACCATAAAGATGGAGTTTCTTTGCAACATCATACCAGATTATCTCCCCTTTAAGAATAAATCCAATATTCTCTAAAATTTGAGTCAAATCAGAAGTTAATAAATGATATCTTTTTTTATAATACATATTTCCAATGAAGATGGCACAATACTTTTCATGTTTTAAAACTCTATAACATTCAGTAAAAACATTATGGAGAAGCATTTTCCATTCTTCTTTTGTTTTTGGAGCATTTTCATCAAAGGATTTCAGTTTCGACTTATCGGAATAGATACCTTTTGCTATTTCTCCGTGTTTTTTATAGGTTCCTTTGGATTTTTCTACTTTATCCATTAACCAATATGGAACATCTGTTAAAATGAAATCCACATCATGAGTATATGTTTTAAGATATATTTGAGAGTCTTCTACAATCATTTCTTCTTCTTTAATTTTTTCTAATTTACATACTTCTTTATAGATATTAACCCATTTAGGATTAATTTCAATTCCAATTCCTCGCCTGTTTGTTAGAGTGCAACCAATTAAGGTTCCTCCCACTCCTGCAAGAGGATCTAATACTAGTTCTCCCTTTTTTGTAAAAGTATTAATTAATTGTGCACATAATTCTGGAGGTTTTTGTCCTCCATGTTTATTTCTTAGATTTTGCAATTGGAAAGAAGGAGGATATGACTTTGGAATGACACTTTTGGTGGAAAATAACCATTCTTTTCCTGTTAAATCGTTAATTTTATTTCTCTTGTCATAATAACCGCGAGACTTGCCCAATTCATCAAATAATTCGATTTTATTATTACTTAATTTATCCACGATTTACATCCCCTAGATTTTTTATTCGCTTTTTATTGATGATCAATATTATAAAGGAATAAAATTTTATTTTGGGTTAAATTTAGCGGATACTAGTGCATGATCACTAGTATATGGGTCTAATTTTAAGACTTCAATTATTTCAAAATTATTTTTTTTCAAAATAGAAATCTGTTTTTTATAAATTACTTCTGGCTTTTTTGTCACATCTACACTTCGAGATTTTACACAAAGTAAACTAAACCCACCGTCTTTTAAAAACCAATTTGCATTATTTGCTAGTATCTGAGCTTGTTCGGGTTGTGCAATATCACAATATATCAAATCTACTTGATCCATAAGTGGCGAATATTTTTCTGGAAATCGAGCATCTCCAAAGATTGGAATTAAATTTGAACGAACTTTACAATGTTCTACGAATTCTCTCATTACGCGTTGTGCAAATTCTAGACAATATATTGTTCCGCCAGCACCCATTATATCTGAAATGTGGCTTGCGGTAGTGCCAGAAGCGGATCCTAAATATAATAATTTATCTTCTGTATTCGGTTTGATTGGTAAGGTTTTAAGATTTTTTAATATGCCTGCTGCTAATTTACTTCTTCTAGCAGTCCATAAACGATATTCTACTCCATTTATTGAAATTAAACGTTCACCATAAACATTATTACCTGGAGTAAAATTTTTAGTTGCTAATCTATCAATTTCATCTTCTAATGTTATCCAGTAAATTCCCGGAAATTTTTCATGAGATTTTAATTTTTCTTTCACTTTTTACCCTTTTTATGCTTTTTTTTATCAGATTTTTTCCATTTCTTTCTTCTTTTCTTATCTTTCTTTTTTTCTTTTCTCTCTTCTTTTACTTCTTTTTTCTTCTTTGGAGGGTCTTTATATTTAACATTAAGTTCTTTAATCGTAGAATTTAGGCTATCTAAAAGATCATCAGCAACATACTCTCCTGAAAAGGCATCTACTCTAGCAGCGATCGATAATTTACTTGCGGTAGCTCTTGCGATTTTTCCTCGGAGCCACCATTTTGCATTATAAATAGGCTCCCATTGAAAAATAATTCCATGTTTTGGAGGTTTGGCTCCAGTTTTGAGTGAACGGAATAATGCTCTTTCTGCACCAAAAACCTGTACAGTTGATGAAGGTTTTTGTGCTAACTCCATTATACCACCAGCTGCGCTTATCAATCGTGCTCCTAACATTGCACCTACAATACCTCGAAGATTTGGAGCCACTTCTAACATTGCTTCATCTATATATTTTGCAAGATCATCCCTTAATTTATATAAACTAACACCATGGGTGGCGAATTCCTGTAGCGGTAATAGATCTACCTCTTGAACTTGCGAACCCATCGAGTTTTTAGCTAAATTAGACAACTTTTTAGCTTTTTCCTGCGGATAATTCATAATTTCACTTAATTTATTAATTTTATATTTACTTCTAAATCCAAATTGAGAAATTAATCTTAAGAAAGTCGTATGACTTGAAATTTCTTTATTTAATTCTGGAAAATGGAGACCATACCATTCCCTCATACGACTGGAAAATATATTTAACGCTTTATCAATATCGTCAACTGATTCAATGGCTTGAACAATTAGTTTATCCTTTCTCTCTGATGCTTTTTTTACTTTTTTTCTAGTTATCTGAATATTAATTTCTTGAAAATATTTTTGAAATTCTTCATTTGATTTAAAAATATTTAATTTTTCCCCTAATTCAAAAAGATTAGCTCTAACCTTTTTCCCGACATGACTTGGTTTTTGAACTTGAATCTTAAAGTCAAACTGTTTTTTTATCTCTTGTGCAATCTCATTATCTTCTAAGATTATATTATTAACACCTTTTTCTTTAAGTTCAATTAATAATTCAATATATTCAGGAATTAATTCATTCATTTGAATAGAATAGAGGTTTTCAGCAATTTGTTCACGTGATGAAAATAATTTTTTACTAAAAATTTCTCCATTTTCGTTAAACGCAAAAATTCCCATTATATTGGTTAAAATCACTTTCGACAATTAGGAAATCCTCTTGACTAATTTTGTTTTTTATATTTGTTATTTTATAATTAAAAATATTAGAAATAAAATAGTTTGTCAATCCAATATTATTTGACTTATTTTTTTTCAATTATAATTTATCCAAAATTAAATGGAACTACTGGAACAGCCTTAAACCATAAAGGACATGGAATACCTATGAGTTGAAGCATTAGACCTACAACAATTACTATAGCGAATGAAAATGAATGGACTGCTAACCATTTGGTGTAATATGGTCTCAAATAGGCATAATAGCCAAATGTAGGTATTGCTAATAGAGTAAGCACAATTAATTCTTCCAGATTATAAAACAAAGTCACCGTTATCGGAAACAAAAAATAACAAATCCAAGATATATTTTCACTAGAAGTTTCAAAATGAGCAATTTTATGAATAGAATCAATTCCTATGCATAATATTAATGAAGGGAAAAAAAGTGACCATACATGACCAATAATAAAAATGGGACCACCAAAAAAAAAGAGATCTCCAAAGTTCTCAATTCTTTCAGTAATTGGATTTCTTCCAATATACTCAGTAACTTCTGTCAACAAATAACCAATAAGCATAATAAAAACACAGAATGAGATTTCTCCTGCTGAAAATACAATTTCATAAAATGTTGCATTTGGTGTTAACCAGAAAATCTGAATAAGTGCTATTAAAAGAGGTATTATGAAAAGGGATGAAAATATCATAATGATAGCAGTTTTAGGAAGATTTTTTGTCTTACCCTCTAAGTAATTATCAAGGGGATAAATTCCATGTAATGTGATACTTGCCATAAAAAGGCCTAAACCAACACCATTAAACCATATCTCCTGCCTTAACAATATAGTTGCACATGTTACAAGAATGGGAAGTGAAATCATCTTGAATCTATATTCATGAATGATTTTCCAAAATTTATCAGAAATACCCAAGTTTATTAAGCACCTTCCAATTCCAAATTCTGTTTTTTATTGGAAATTCTACCTCTGCCAAAAAT
>JABXJV010000020.1 GCA_013375355.1 Candidatus Helarchaeota archaeon | reverse complement strand
TATGTTAATATAATATAATCAATTAATAAGAAAAAACCTACATTAAAATGCAGGTTTTTTATTTTTTTAAAAAAGATTATTTTTTTCTTAATCAGGATTATTAAGACTTTCAGTTAATAACATATCAATATAGAAAGGGGGTCGGGATACCGACCCCCTCAAAAAAATTTACTCAATATTCAGATTTTCAGTTGAGCATATCTGAATCCTCATAATATATAGGAGAGATAAGGATAAAATCTCCAAAGCCGGTTTCATCAATAAAAGTATAACTCCTTCTTTTCGTGTAATAATACCATATTTCATATGGTCTGTCGTAAGGGGGCATGCTATAAGACTCAAAAGGCTGTCTGTAAATCTCGTCGGGTTCACCCATAATAACATAAATGTATCCGCGGTCTGTGAGCCATCCAGCGGATATCCTTGAAGATGAAAAATTCTTTGTAGCGAAGTTTATTCTGCGATAATATTCTATCATCTTTTCATTTCCGTTTACGCCGGGAGAGGGGTCTTTCTTATCCCAATACTCCTTGAAGGCTTTTAATTTCTCATATCCTTCCTTTTCTTTTATTTTTTTCATCTCCTTCCTTGATGCAATATATTTCATTTGGTCAACTGCCTTATCAAAGTCTCTGACAGATTCTGGAAGTCCTTCCCATCCTACTGAAAACGAAGCGGTCGATTTATCATTCATCCCACCCTGTTCAATCTGATAAGCAATGAGATATCTCCCCATTTCAAGTTCTAAGTCTCTGAGGTCAGTATAAAAATAATCATACTTTTTGTTATTTTTAGCAGAGATACTCCCACTCTTTACTACTTTATTATCCTCACCTAATTCATCGAATATATTATATTTTATCGTAACTTCTTTTTTTTCATCTGGTACAAACATCTCAAAGTAAACATAAAAAAACTTTTCTCCAAATGCAATATTATTAACAGAGACAGGAAATAATTTAACAATATTATCGGGTAAAAATTCGATTCTGTTTAAAAATAGTATATCGCTGATATTTATTTCATCCTCATTGAATCCCTTAACTTCTAAAGGTATTTTCCCTTTAGAAATATTATCTGAATTTTTATCAGTGAATATTATTTCAATTTCATATTTTTTTGGTTCAATTTCGAAAGAATGTTCCCACAAGTAGTAGATTGAATCTGAATTTGTTTCTTCATACTCCACAACTGAAAACGACTTCTCAAAAGACTTATCTAATATTAAATCATCACCATCCCATATAACTATATTTATCTCAAAAGTAGATGTAAAATAATCTTCATTCTTTAAAAATGTCAAATCATTATAAGGAATCTGTAAAAATATTCTCAATCCACTTTTGCTGAAATCTCCCTTTACAGGATAATTAAAAAAATTATAGTAAACTCTCGGAACAAACTTTAAAGCTGATTTTGAGAAATCTGTATTCCAAAAAAATAATGAAATCATAACATAAATCATTAATAAACATTTATTGAATTCTTTATTCATTAAATACATAATTCATAGCACCTTTCTAAATATTATAATTCTCCAAAAATATCATATTCTTTTGCATCTTTTATTTCTGCCTCAACAAGATTTCCCGGGTCAACTTTACCTTTAATTATAACAGAATTATCAATCTCCGGGGCATCTATTTCCGTTCTACCTATTGAGATATCATCGTTAAAATCGAAGGAATCAATCAAGACTTTTAGTTTTTTACCAATCAACTTCCTGTTCTTCTTCAAAGAGATTCCACTCTGAAGCATCATTATTTTATGGTATCTTTCATCCTTGATCTTTTCAGGGATATGATTTTTTCTTTCATAAGCATCAGTTCCTTTTTCCTTAGAATATTTAAAAACTCCAAGCCTGTCAAATTCTGCTTCTTTGACAAAATTATACAGTTCATTAAAATCTTTTTCAGTCTCTCCGGGATATCCCACAATAAATGTTGTCCTTAATGCAGTTTCGGGCATCTTTGATTTTATCTTTTCAATGAGATTGATTATCTCCACTTTTGAAATCTTTCTCCTCATATCTTTAAGAATTTTATTCGAAATATGCTGAAGTGGAATATCCAGATATCTGCATACCTTATCTGTGGAGGATATATCGTCGAGTATTTTTTCGCTCAACCTTGCTGGATGAATATACATTATTCTTAACCATTCAATCTCTTCTATTTTATCCAGTCCTCTCAAAATATACCCTAAATCAAAGCCATTTTTAAGGTCTTTCCCATAGCTTGCAGTATCTTCAGCGATAAGGATAAGTTCTTTTGCACCCGATTCTGCCAGTTTTTGTGCTTCATCCAATATATCTTCTGGATATCTGCTTCTGTATTTTCCTCTTATTTTAGGAACTATGCAATAACTGCATTCAGAATCACACCCCTCTGATATTTTAATATAAGCAAAATGCTTGAAAAATGAAAATTTTCTTTTATAATTTCCAAACTTACCTTCAATTTTAAAATGAGATGCAATTTCAGAAAACTTCTCAACTCCATAAAGATAATCTACTTCTGATATCAGGTTTTTTAATTCTTCTTTATATCTCTCCACAAGACATCCAAAAACAATAAATTCCTCAGGTTTTCCATTTCTTTTCAGTCCTGCTATTTCAAGAATCTTATCCAATGATTCCTGTTCTGCACTTTTAATAAAACAGCAGGTGTTTATTAAAACAACGTCAGCCTCTTCAGGATGTGCTGTGAATATATAATCACCTCTGCTTATAATTTCTGCCATTACCTCCGAATCAACTGTATTTCTCGGGCAGCCAAGTGTTATTAAACAAACTTTTTTCACTAAAATAACCTTATAGAAATCTTTAACATGAAAATTTTTTGCCTGAATAATTCCCTGAAATAAATTGAACTAATATTTTTTGAACTGATTATGTTTTTCTACTTTAATTTATTATTGCAATTATCATACCATATATCCATATTATTAAACTCAAAAAAGATAAAAATAATTCCAATTTTTTTTAAAAAACCCAAATAAAGTTTTGGCAAACCTAATTGTGATTTTTGGATGGTTCGGGTTGCCGAACTCCCTACAGATTAAAAACTAAATAAAGCTTCAACAAACCTTCTTGGTTCAAAAATTTCGAGGTCAGATATATCCTCTCCGATTCCAATATATTTGACCGGGATACCCAATTCAAGTTTTATTGGTATAATCACACCACCTTTGGCAGTTCCATCAAGTTTTGTAAGGACGATTCCTGTAACTTTTGTGGCTTCAAGAAATTCCTTAGCCTGATTTATAGAATTTTGACCAATATTAGCATCGAGAACCAGCAATACCTCATGTGGAGCATCGGGGACTAACTTTGCAATAACTCGTTTAATTTTTTTTAGTTCCTCCATCAAATTCACCTTTGTATGTATTCTCCCCGCTGTGTCTATAATAAGGACATCAACATCCCTTGACAAAGCAGCTTTTACAGAATCATACACCACGGCACCTGTGTCAGC
>JABXJV010000148.1 GCA_013375355.1 Candidatus Helarchaeota archaeon | reverse complement strand
GTGATCAACATAAATACAATGTTTAATTGTTAACTTCTTTTTAATTTACCCCAAAATAAAGTTTATAAGACTATCTTAAATAGTTATGTCTTACAACTGTAGTATTTTTCAAAATTTAAATCATAATAAATTGGTGATTAATTGAAAATAGTTTCTAGCGACCGTGTAAATGCCATAGGCAGTTATGCTTTTGCTGACGTTGATAAGATTGTAGAAAAATTAGTGAGGAAAGGTATTAAGCCCTTGGATTTTGGGGTAGGTGATCCCAAAGCTCCTACACCAGAATTGGTAAGGGAGGCTTGCAAAAAAGCTATTGATAAAAGAAAGACCAGCGGCTATCCCACATATACTGGAAGTCAAGAATATAGAGAAACTATTTCAAAATGGATGAAAAAAAGATTTAATCAATATTTAAATCCTGATACAGAGATTACAAGCTCCCTCGGTGGTAAAGAAGCAGTTTTTAATTTTCATTTTGGTTTTGTAAATCCTGGAGATATTGTTCTTGTTCCTAATCCTGGCTATCCTCCAGGTGAACGTGGTACTATTTTTGCTGGAGGGAAACCCGTTCTTCTTCCACTAAAAGAAAAAAATGATTTTTTGATTGATTTAAATGCGATAAAAAAGGACCACATAAAAAAATCCAAAATTCTATGGATAAATTATCCAAATAATCCCACAGGGGCTGTTGCTACAGAGAAATTTTTAAAGGAAGTAATAGATTTTGGTCATGATAACAATATTATTATAGCATCTGATGAAGTATACTCCGAACTTTATTATGATGAAAAACCAAAAAGCATCTTAGAATATGATCGTGAAGGAATTGTAGTTATCCAATCATTATCAAAGAGGAGTTGTATGACGACATACAGGGTGGGTTGGCTTGCTGGGGATGAGAATATTATATCTATAGTTAAAAAAGTAAAAACAAATATAGATTCTGGAACCTGTTGGTTCATTCAAGACGCAGCTATCGCAGCTCTCAGCGATGAAAAGCATGTTGAAGCGATGCGAAAGGAATACAAGGAAAAAATGGATGTCATGATCTATGCTTTAAATGAAATTGGATTAGAAACTAGATATCCCAAAGCCACCTTTTATATATGGCAGAAAACTCCAGATAATATGGCATCTCTAGATTTTGCTAAAAAATTGTTGCAAGACAAAATCGCAATCGTAACTACTCCTGGAGCTTGGATATCAAAAGGAATTGATGGAGAGAACCCGGGAGAAGGATATGTACGTTTTGCTCTAGTTCCCTCTATTGAACAAACAAAAGAAGCAGCGGAAAGGTTGAAAAAATATTATTAAATTACTCCTTACTCACAATTAAAACAACTATTTGAATAGGGTGAAATAATTCCTCCACAATTTGGACATTTATATTTCTCTTAACTAAAAAAAAAAGGTTAAGATTTTTAGTTTCTTTTCCTCAAGTTATATGCTTATAGACTTTGTAAGTATGCGTTTATAATTTGTATAACTAATATTGCCGTATAAAGAGAGTCCCATTGTTTCCAACCAGCTTCACCGCCTACCCATAAGCCAAGTAATATTAAAGTTACTACTGAAACACCGGCGATCCATATATATAAAAATATTTTAGCACTATTAACTTGTTCTTCATCAGCCACTTTAACATCCTCCTTTATTTTTTTGAAATTAATTTTTTATACTTCTAATTTAGGTAATTTTAAATAAATGATTAATTTTAAAAATTTATTCATTCCTATTACCAATTTTAAATTTTTCAAAATGAAAAAATAAGTGAAAAATTATGATTTTTGGAAATATGGGGAACTTTTTAAAGATAGATCTCTCAACTGGAGAGATAAAACAGAATAATCTAAATGAAGATTTATATTTTAAATATTTAGGAGGATATGGGATAAATAATAAACTTTATTATGATTTTAGAGTTCCCAAAATAGATCCATTCGATCCAGATAGTCCGATAATTATTGGAGTAGGTGCGCTAGTAGGCACAAAATTTCCTGGAAGTGGTAAAACCGTTGCAACTTATAAATCACCTATTATTAGTAAACTGGGACAAAAGATTCATTTTATTGACAATTCAATTGGTGGAAGTTTTTTATTTGGCAGAATGTTAAAAAGAGCGGGATTTGACAATGTAATTATTACAGGGAGAGCCAAAAAACCAACAACAATAAAAATATTTGAAAATAATATAGAATTACTCGATGCCAGAGATGTCTGGGATTCTTTAGATTTATATGAAACCAGTTTCTTTTATAAAGATAAATTTCCGAATTGTGGTACAATTACAATTGGAAAAGGAGGAGAAAAAAAAGTTAGATATGCAATGTCTATAATTGATAATATGGCTACATTAGGGAAGTTTGGTTTCGGAGCAGTATTGGGTTCAAAAAATATTAAGGCAATAATATCATATGGAAAAAATAAAATTAAAATTAAAGAACCTGATGAATTAACAAATTTAGTCAAAATTATACAAGAAAACGTTAAAAAAATCCCAATTCTAACTCAATTTAAAAAATGGGGTATTAACTCTGGATTTGATTTTCAAGCTCCACTGATTAATGAAGGTAATTTTCCCTTTAAAGAATGGAAAAAACTTTATGGACTCCGAAATTGGAAAAAAGTAAAAGGAGATTTTAATGTAGCTTGTAACGCTTGTCTTTTAAAATGTAGAATAAGTTTTGAATTAAAAGACGGTCCTTATAAAGGGTTAAAGAACTATTCTGGGAGTATTTTACTTCCAGCTAGAATAGGAAATCGTTTGGAAATTAAAGGTGAAGATAGAATCTCCAGGGTGGTTAAATTATATGAAATATGCAATAGAGCAGGAATTTGCTTTTTTACTGCTGCTGGACTAATTAATTGGATTACCAGATTATATAAAGAGGGTAAAATCGATTTAAATAAGACAAAAATAGAGCTAAAAAGAGAATTTCCAGTATATCTAAAGATTTTAGAAAAAATTTTAGAACGTTCAGATATAGGTGATGTTCTAGCGGAGGGCTGGTACCCGACAGGAGAATACTTCGATGCAGATCCTGATACCTTTGTAGAAGGAGTAGGCTTTTTTAAAGGATCAGATGCTATTCAAGATGGAAGATTTACAACTATTGATCCGCAACGGTTCACGTATTTCACAAATCCACGCCCACATCATGGAGGAACCCAATCAATTTATACAATACCCAAGATGGGATTAAAAGTTCTCAGAGAAGATTTACTAAAAATGGGGGTGACACAGGAAGAATTTGAACGAGTTTTTACTGAAACTCCTTATTATGGACCTTTTAATGATGCTTTATACTGCAAACATGCTGAAGATGTTATGGCGGTCCACAATAGTCTTGGTTCTTGTATAGTATATACTTTATTTAGTATAATTTCAGTTCAGGTCTTGGCACCGATCTATTCCGCTATCACTTGTAGAAAAACTACACCCATAGAATTAAAGAAGATAGGTGAGCGGAACTTCAATTTTTATAAGATACTAAACATCTATGAAGGATTTTCTTCAAGAGATCTAATCTCAAAAATTTGGTTAATGCCTCGAGAGACCCCTGATGGAGCTTTTCCATTAAATAATTATTATAGAACGAAAGAACTATCTTCTGAAGATATAGAAAATCTATTAGATGATTATTATAAGGAAAGAGGTTGGGATCTTGGTGGTGTACCTACAAAGGAAAAATTAAAAGAGCTTGGATTGAATTTTTTATAATTGGATAAAAAATCTGCTCGGTAATTAAACCTCTTTTCTACATTTAGGACATTTATGTTGGTCCCAAGCTAAAAGCCATCCACAATGAGGGCATTTGTTGATAGAAGTATCAGCAGTCATTGATTCAAACTCTGTACTTAGAATTTCAATATCCATTTCCTCACGGATATCCCCTATTACTTTTTCTATTGCGGAGTCCTCTTCAGAAGTTTTGGTGGTAATTGGTTTCATGGTAGCTTTTAATGGGGTATATGCTG
>JABXJV010000019.1 GCA_013375355.1 Candidatus Helarchaeota archaeon | reverse complement strand
TCTACCATAGACAGGACCATGAGCACCTTAACTTTTCCTACCGAAGAAAAAATTTTGTATAGGGGTAGATATCCCCCAGCTCCAGTTTTTAACATGGTCCATACATCTATGTCATTATTGATATTATTCAACAACAATTTTATAGGAAAATATATTGATTAATTCACTAGGAAAAATAATGTATTAAATAGCAGTTTTTTCAATTTTTTTGTAAAATTTTATACGTTTTTCTTTTGAAAGCTTTTCTGTTTTGTAATGATGTAACAGACGTATATAATGGATCTCTTGCATCATCAAATCCTCAGGAAATTCTTCTTGAACTTCCTTCAATAAACGCTCTTTTTCACTTTTTGATAAATTCATATTCTTTTTACCTTTTATAATTCTGGTGGAGCTATTATTTCTATTAAATCATATCCCATAAGACTATTTATAAGATTTACTTCTCGTCTTGTACGAACTTTTACAATATGTTTAAAATTCCAACTCGAAAAAAACTAAAGGTATAATTTTTTTAAAAATGTATATGAATAAATTTAAGAGTTACAACCTTATTTTTATGAGATCTTTTCCTACAATTACTTTCCCTTTGTAATTTTTTCTTATACTCTTCACCATTTCTTTCTCCCTCCCTGTACAAACTGGGTATAAATGTGTTAAAACTAATTTTTTTACATTGGCTTCTTTTGCAAATTCTCCTAGTTTTGAGGGAATAATATGTGACGTTTTAAATTGCCCCTCCTTATCCGGATTAGAGCATTCATGAATCAAAACATCTGCATCCTTCGATAAATTTAAAAGATTTTCTGAATAACCTGTATCTCCACTAATTATTATACTTTTCGATTCTGCTTCTAGTTTATAACCTAATGAGCTTGGGTGCTCAACTTTAGTGGAATAAACTTTCCATAAACTCGTTTTTTTGACTAACCCCTCTTCAATTTCATAAATTTTTATAAAATCTAAAGTTTCTTCAAGATATGGATAGACTTTTTCAAGGAGTGCATGAACTATATCATTAATTCCTTCTGGTCCATAAATAAATAATTTATCAGATCTATTAACCATTCTATTAGCCATAACGAGAGGTCCAAAATCTGAAAAATGATCTGCATGAAAATGGCTAAAAAATACATTATATATGTTTTTAAAATAAATTCCAGCTTTCTCAATTTGACGAAGAACACCATTTCCACAGTCAAAAAGTAAAAAATCTTGCTTGTATTTGTTTTTTATTGATATTATTAAGCCGGAAGCATTACGAGATTTATTTGGAAGTAAAACCCCAGTTCCGAGAAGAACAATTTCAATCATTAACTCTGAATTAAGATTTTAAATCTATAAAAAAGTAAATACTCATCAAATGATTGGAGTTCAAATTATTATTTTAAAAAAAGATTTTAAAAAATTATCAATTTAAATGAATTCAAATATTATATGAGGTGTTTTTATTTCAGATAGAGAAGAACGTAAAAGATTGAAGCAGGAAAAAAAGAAAAAACAACTTCTTGAGGAACTCAGTAAGTCCATGCCTCAGTTAGAGGGCACTATTGCTGTGAAAGGATTGGAAAAGGAAGTTCGAATATTAAGGGATAAATGGGGAATCCCTCATATTTATGCAAGTAATAATCACGATTTATTTTTTGCACAAGGTTATACTCATGCCCAAGATAGGTTGTGGCAAATGGAATTTTTTCGATTCTTAACATCGGGCAGACTTTGTGAATTGGTTGGAACACTCACGCTGGACCTTGATATGTTCGCCAGGACTTTAGGGCTGAGACGAGCAGCAGAAAAAGAATTGAAAATCGTAAAAGAGAAAGGAGATCCAAGAATAACTGAAATGATAGAGTCGTATATGGAAGGGGTTAATGAATATATTAAAACTCATCAAGATGATTTACCTCCTGAATTTTCTATCATAAATCATAAGCCTGAACCATTTACTGCTTTGGATTTAGCTACATTTTCTAAGTTCATGACCTTTCTATTAAATGGAAACATGGGTTTAGAATTATTGAGGGCTCAATTGGTGGCAAAATTAGGTGCAAAGAGGACAAAACAACTCATGCCTTTTATTTCGGACACTTCCACAACTGTTGTGCCTTCCTTGGGCTCTTATGCCGAATATATAAATATGAGAGATAAATACAAAGAAATTTTTCCTTGGACAAGAACTATGGGGAGTAATAACTGGGTAGTGAACGGAAAAAAATCCACAACCGGCAAACCAATTCTTGCAAACGACCCCCATTTATTAACTATGATGCCCTCAATATGGTATGAAAATCATCTTGTCAGTGCTGAAGATGATGTGAATTTGTATGGTGTAATTTTCGCTGGGGCTCCTGGAATAGTCATTGGATTCAATGGACATATTGCTTGGGGATGTACCGTATGTCCATGCGATGTCCAAGACTGGTACGTTGAAAAAATTAACCCTGATAACCCTCACCAATACGAATATAATGGTAAATGGGAAGATGCTGAAGTTGTAGTGGAGAAATTCAATGTAAGTAAGAAGAATATTATTGAAAAAGAAGTCGTAATAACTAGACATGGTCCACTTTTTGATTTCATGCTTGTTAGTATGGATCTTCCTTTTGAATCTCGAAAAATTGCCAAAAAGTTAGCTTTAAAATGGACTGGACATGAACCAAGTAATACACTGCAAGCATTCCTTGGAGTTTGTTTGTCGAAAAATTGGCAAGAATTCAGGGAAGCACTAAAAAAATTTGGATATGCCTCACAGAATTTCGTGTATGCAGATGTAGAGGGGAACATCGGTTATCAAACTCATGGTAGAATCCCAATTAGAAAAAAAGGATCCGGGCTTATGCCAGTTCCAGGATGGACTGATGAATATGAATGGATTGATTATATACCATTTGAGGAATTACCATCGGCATTTAATCCACCTACAAATTACTTTGCAACAGCTAACAATAAAACAATCGACGATGATTATCCTTATCATATCACTCATGATTGGACTCCTCCTTATCGAGCAAGACGAATTGTTGAATTACTAACGGCAAAAGAAAAGCTATCCGTTGAGGATTTTAAGAAAATTCAAGGCGATTCCGTTTCTATCCACGCCCGTGAAACGCTACCTTTGATGTTAAAGATGAAAGCCGAGAATAAATTACAAGAAGAAGCTATAAAATATTTAACAAATTGGGATTTTGATCTTTCAAGAGAAAGCACTGCTGCAGCGATATTTGAGATGTGGTATCATCATTTAATAATAAATCTACTAGAAAATGTGCTAGGGAAAGAAATTTTAGAAAATTTTTACCTCAAAAAACAAGGTAATAACTATGACGCATTTGGTATCCCCCGTTTGTTGCAATATCCTGAGAACTTTTGGATTCAAGGAAGTTCCAATTCAAATACTGAAAACCTCAGTAAATTATTGAGTAAAAGTCTACAAGATGCTCTTGAAACCCTTCAAAAAATGCTAGGAGAAGATATGAGCTCATGGGCTTGGGGAAAGATTCATACTGCAAATTTCGCTAACCCGCTAGGAATAATCCCACCATACGATCTTGTGCTTAATGTTATGAATGTTCCAACTGCCGGTGATGAAAATACAATAAATAATGGCATTTTCAATCCAAGTATGGATCCAAAAACGGGATTTCGTCAAGTTGGGCTTCCGAGTACTAGATTTATAATGGATTTGAGTAATTTCTCGAATTCTGTCAATATGCACACCACTGGACAATCTGGACATCCTGCAAGTAAACATTATAGTGATATGTGTTATCCTTGGGCTAATATTGAATACCATAGAGTTCTATACGATAAAGAATTAATTGAAAAAGAAGCTGAAATGGAACTGAAACTGGTTCCAAAATAATTTTTTTTAATTATTTGTTTTGAATTAAACAATCATTTCATACGCAAAGTTTCTATTTCTCCAGTTTTTTCATTTACTTTTATTTCATCTGTTCTATAAGCTTGCTCTATCACTATTTTTCCATCATTAAAGATTCTTACACGCTTTATATTTCTTGGATATGGAAGATAAAATGTAACTTCTTTAAACACCTTATGATTTTCGGATAAATAGAACTTTTTTTTCTCTATTCCAGACATCTCCTACAATAAGAGTTGAAAGATTTCTTTTAAGCTTCTTATTATTTAATGGAATTATATAAATTTCTGTTTAATTAAATTATGCAAAAGTTTATACCAATCTCATTATGCTCAAATTAAAAAGTTATTTAATCACCTTTAACATCTAAAATGATTTGAGCATATCGATGAAAATATGGATTAAAATTATCCTTTATCATCAAGTTGCTTTAATCTCAGGTCTCACCCTTGCTTGTATATATTTTTTTTGCTCATCATAACTCATATTTATGAACTTTTCGCTCAACTTATCTCTTATTTCACGCATCATTTTCACAGAATCAAATTCTTTCTTATCCTTCATATGATATAACCTCCCACGGACTTCTTATTTCTAATAATGGATATCCTGTTTTTAAATTTACAGAATTAAATCCGCGAATTTTTTCTAAATTAACTATATGCTTAAAATTCCAACTTACTAATACATCGACATGATTTATTGTAGCTATCGCTATATGCTCGGCATCCACTAATTTTTTTGCACCTAACACCCTTTCGGCGATATAACTGTTTGCAAGCTCTACAGCCTCTTCTGATAATTCAACAATCTCTAAATTTTCTTCTGGTATTTCATCTAATATTTCTTGAACTTCTTTAGGTGCATTATTTAATTCTAATTTTGTTAATTCGGATATTATTGCAATCATTTCTCCTCGTTTAATTTTTTCAATAAGTTTAATAGATATTTCTTTAAATTGCTCATCTAAACATCCACCTATCACTGATGTATCCACATAAATTCTTAATTTCTTCAATTTAGTCACATGAATTTTAATTAAAATGCTTATCGCGTAATACTTCTACTCTTAAAAATTACCTCTTGCTGAATTAATATGCAATTCCAGCATTAAAAATAATTGGATATTTTATTTTTCAAAATTATTTCTTCTTTAGTTATCTCATTTCATTCTGTTTTATTAAATTTTAATTATACAAAGTCATTTAAGACACTATTTTCTTAAATTATAGTGAGGTGGTAACTTACACAGATCAAGATAATAAGAATAACAAACGAAAAGCAAAATGTCCTTATTGCTTACAACCTCCTCCGGTAGGTTCAAACTGGAGTTGTAGTGATTTTGAAAGTTTTGGGTGTGGATGTAGCTTCGATACTTTTGAAACAAAAGCAATTTGTCCTAATTGTGGACGAAAATTCCGTTTAACACAATGTATAAATTGTGGTGAATGGAGCCCAATTGAAAATTATTATAGATATTAATTTTTTGATTCTACATGAATAATAAATAAGACTATTAAAGAAAATAATTTAACTGGTATTGGATTATATCATTGCCAGATTAAAGATATTACACCATCGTTAACAGGTGGTTTATATATGGAAAATATTGAAAAAATCCACAAGCATATTGACGATAACCTCAATAGTCATATCGAGAACCTACAGACTCTCTTGAAACAGCCAAGTGTCTCCCAGACTGGTGAGGGTATGAAGGAGACCGCTGAGATGCTGAAGGATTGGCTTGGTGATCTAGGCTGCAGTCATGTAGAGCTGGCTAAACCAGAATTTCATTGGCCAATCGTATATGGAGAGTACAAAGCCGGTGCAGAAAAAACTTTGATCATTTACGGCATGTACGATGTTCAACCTGTTGAACCAGAATTATGGAAAGTCCCCCCTTTTGGAGGTCGGATCTTCGAATTGCCCCCATTCAAGAAAGTTGTAATGAACCGTGGATCAATAAACACAAAAGGCCCTATGGCTGCTTTCCTCAACACCTTCGAATCCATTCAACAAGCAGCTGGAGAACTTCCCGTCAACCTGATCTTTGCATTAGAAGGGGAGGAGGAGATGGGTAGCGTCAGCATGCCTGGATTCGTAAAGGACTACAAGCAGAGACTATCCAAAGCCGATGCAGTCTTTTTCCCCATTTCAAGTCAGGACAAAAATGGTCTCGCTCGTCCCATATTAGGGTCAGAGGGCATCCTCTATATAGAGCTGGAGACTAATGGAGACCTTTGGGGGCGTGGTCCTACTAAGTTTGGTGTCCATGGGGCTTTGAAGCGTATATTAGATAACCCTGTTTGGAGACACATTAAGATGCTGTCAACATTAGTGAGTGAAGACGGAAACACAGTCGAGGTTGAAGGTTGGTACGATAAAGTTTCTGTCCCAAGCAAGGAGGATAAAATCATACTCGAAAAAGGTTACAGGAAGTCTGTTCCTGCTGTAGAAGTATTCGACCCAAATCTGATAAAAGATGCATATAAAGTTAGATGTTTTAAAAATGACTTAGAAGATCCTAAGGAGATCTTATCAGAGATGATCTTTAGCACAAGTTTC
>JABXJV010000147.1 GCA_013375355.1 Candidatus Helarchaeota archaeon | reverse complement strand
ACAATCAAAGGAATTTTGTATGACGGGCTAAAGTTATTATTATTATATTGGGATTTACTTCCAAACGAGGAAGATGCAAAAGAATTTTTGCATATCATATTAACAGACAGATTATTTGGAACTTATCTTAAATCAGATGGGCGTTATCATATAAGAGCAATCATTTGTAGTAAACTTTCACTAATTTCTACTTCTGGAATAGTCGAAGGACCAGCTAAACCTAGGTTATTTTATAAAATGAAACAACAAAGCTCTCTTATGGGTATAACAATGCCAATTGAAATTTTTAAGGAACAATTTAAAGGGCAATTTATTGATTATAATGATCCGAACATTACCGAAGTTTTGAAGGGATACATAAGCCAAGCTTTATTTTTCAATTTAACAGGTGACCCATTTTGTTCTGAAAAAACCTGTAGATTGTTCAATGCACATTGGCAGAATGATTTAATAAATGCTCAACTTGTACATAAAAAATTCTGTGAAAGACATACCAAATATTTGAAAGAATTGAAAAATTAAAAACTTAAACAACTAATGCTTTCAATTTTTCTAACACAATTTCAGCAGCTTTTTTTCCAGATAATAACATTGCACCAAAGGTTGGACCCATACGAGGGAGCCCATATGCAGTTGAAACTGCCATACCAGCGACAATTAATCCAGGATGTATTTCTCCAGTATGTTCAACAACTAATTCTTCTGATTGTTCAACAAACATAGCTCCCATTCCTACCATTTTAATAACTCCTCGTTCTTCAAGTTTTCTCACTACGAATGCATCGTGACCAGTTGCGTCTATAACTATTTTTGCTTCAAGCGCAATTGGATCAACACAAGTAATTTCTCGAGGAAGAGCTGAAACGGGTGTCCAGTTTATTACTACTCCTGCAACTCTGTTATTTTCTCGTACAACAATGTCATCGAATTTACACATATTGAAAACTGTAACTCCCGCATCTGAAGCAGCTGCTATAAGTTTAGAGCAGGCTTGTGGACCAGTAGTATAGTAAAGACCTTCAATATATTTTTTGTAAGAAATATTTAACTCATCAAAAACTAATTGTGCAGGAGCTCTAACAGTTACAGTGTTCATGAGAAATCCGCCAATCCAGAACCCGCCACCGAGATAATTATTCCTCTCGATTAAAAGGGTTTTTACACCATTACTTGCAAGTTCTTTACCTGCCATAAGACCAGCTGGACCAGCACCGACAATAATCACATCATTTTCAGCATGTTCTTCTAAATCTTTCCCGAAAATTGTTACAATTGCTCTTGTCACATCTTTTTCTCCAATTTTGGCAAACATAATATTTCAACTCTCAAATTTATTTTGTTAAACAATAAATAAAATAATTATAACATTGTAATAAATTGTAGTACAAATACCTCAAAAATATTTATAGTTATCCATTCTTTTTTCAAAAGAGTATATCGATCTGATGTCTTTTATGAAAATGAAGCTATCGGTAAAGAACCTTTATTCGTATTAATTGGAAATTCTGCAGTAGAAGTTGCTGAAAGATTAACTAAAATTGCTTCAAAATTTTATAAAAATTAAAATTTTGAATTTCATTTTCAAAAAACAGTTACTTTTATATATATAACGTTGTAATAAATATTTTGAATATAACAATGTAATATTGATGAAAATGATAAATAAAGATGAATTTAAAGTAAATTGCCTCAATTGTGGGAATCTATTAGGAGAAAAAGATTCTGAGAATATATGTGCTAAATGTCTGTTAAATCTTGAATTTGAAACTGATCGAGTAGATTTTGAACATCTAAGAGAACATTTAATAAAAATATTAGACCACTTCTCCTCTGATGTCAGAGCAGCATTTGAAAAAGATCCTGCAGCTCGATCTTTGGTTGAAGTTCTTACCTCTTATCCGGGAATTAAAGCAATTCTTCTTTATCGAGTAGCCCATTTTTATTATGAAATAGGCTTGCCATTTGTTCCGAGATTTATTTCTGACATAGCATTACAGATAACTGGAATTGACATTCATCCTGGAGCAAAAATAGGCAGTGATTTTTTTATTGATCATGGTTCAGGAACGGTTATTGGTGAAACTGCAGAAATTGGAGGTAATTGTACACTTTATCAGAACGTTACCCTAGGAGGAATAAGTATTAAGCGAGAGAAAAGACATCCTACTTTAGGTAGCAATGTTGTTGTTGGAGCTGGTGCTAAAATTCTAGGACCTGTAAAAATTGGGGACAATGTTAGAATTGGGGCAAATTCCGTAGTTACTAAAGATATTCCAGAGAATTCTGTAGTTGTTGGCGTTCCTGGAAGGATAATTTCAAGAAATGGAAAGAAAATTCCTAGAATTGATCTTGATCATGCAGATTTACCAGACCCAATTATTAATTTAATCAAAAAACTAGAAGAAAGAATCATTAATTTAGAACAACAGAACGAAGAAGATTTTGAAGAATTCTATAGTTATGGTGAGGGAATTTAAAAAATACTTGAACTAAATTGGTATTTAAATAAAAAATAATGAAGAGGGAAAAAACATGAATAAAATTTTTAATAATATAATTGAAACAATTGGAAATACACCTATAGTTAGAATAAATAAATTAAATGAAGGACTTAATCCTACAATTTTAGTTAAATTAGAATCTTTTAATCCCGCTAGTAGTGTCAAAGATCGTATAGCGATGTCCATGATTTTAGATGCTGAAAAAGCGGGAATAATAAAACCAGATAGTCATATTGTTGAACCTACTAGTGGAAATACAGGAATTGGTCTCGCTATTGTCTGTGCCGCGAAAGGATATAAATTAACTTTGACAATGCCAGAAAGTATGTCAATAGAAAGGAGGAAAATATTAAAAGCGTTTGGAGCAGATTTGGTTTTAACCAAGCCAAGTAAAGGAATGAAAGGAGCTGTCGAAAAGGCGGAAGAATTAGCGAATGAATCAGATAAAATTTATATTCCCCAACAATTCAAAAACATTTCAAATCCAAGAATTCACAGAGAAACCACTGCTGTAGAAATACTTGATGCAACCGGTGGCAAACTGGATGTATTTGTCTCTGGAATTGGAACAGGAGGGACAATAACGGGAGTTGGTGAAGTTCTTAGAAAAAAAATCAAAAATATTAAAATTTATGCAGTGGAACCTGAAGGATCTCCGGTCCTATCAGGAGGAAAACCTGGACCTCATAAAATCCAAGGAATTGGAGCAGGATTCATTCCAGATGTATTAAATACTAAAATATATGATGATGTAATTAAGGTCAATTATAAGCAAGCCACAGAAGCCGCAAGAAATTTAGCTGAGTTAGAGGGAATTTTCGTAGGAATATCATCTGGAGCTGCAATGTACGCAACTTTGACAGTAGCAAAAGGAATGGATAGAGGTCAGGTTGTTTTAGGAATACTCCCAGATACTGGTGAAAGATATTTAACTACAGAACTATGGAACTATTAATCTTGATATAATATAATTAATGGTCTTTTTCTTTGACGTAATGTAAAAATGCTTCGGCACCTAATTTTGGAATCGTATCTCGAACTTTTTCAAGAATAATTGCATCGTGTTGACAGCCAGTCGCGCATACACCACAGCCGATACATTCGAACTCATTTAAATAAATGTAATTGTCTGAAAGATCATCTAAATGCGGTTTATGGTGATAAAGTGCATTCATTGGACATAATTTTACGCAAGTTAGGCATAACTTACATTTTTCCTGATCAAATATTGGTTTAAAGTTGGATTTTGCCAGCCCACCCCTACCTCGAGTTTTTAGCAAACCTTGTAAAATGAAACAACAACAAGAACAACAATTACAAATCATTCCTCCCGCTTCAGGAGCCATATCTTGATTATTTGTGGTGCAGTGAACTAAACCAGATTCTGCAGCTATGCTAAGAACTTCTTCGGCCTCCTCATGACTTATCAATCGTCCAATTCCTTTTTCAGCCCAGTATTGGGCCACACTACCAAATACTAAGCACACATCCAAAGGTCTATCACATCTTGGTTTTTCATCTTGCTGTGTAGCATGCATGCGACAGCTGCATTTTCCAACTGCTATATATTTTGCAGGTTTGATATATGAATTAGCTACTTCAAATGGTAGGATTTTCGTTTCAGTTGATATTTGTTGATCAATTTCAATTTTTTTCTCAATTGGGGCATTGTTGGGAAGAACCCGAAAGAAAGGATATCCGGGTGAATAAAATACCTCAGGAGCAAAGGCTTCAAAGAAATAATCTTCCAAAATTCTTAATATCTCTTTTTTAAGTTCTGGGGGATCATTTTCGCTCATAGTATAAAACTCGTAAATCCCAGGTATGAAAGGAGCTAAAGAATATAATTTCTTACCACTTTTACTTCTCCGAAAAAACAAGGTTCCCTTTGCCACCATTTTTTCAAACATTTTTTCAATCTCTTCTGGAGATTTATTAGTTTTTTTTGCCACTCGAGCAATTCTTGATTCAGCAACATATGGCATTCCAAAAATTGACAAAACTTTAGCTTCTTCCGGGGTATATAACATTTCTAAAAGTTTATGAAATGTTTTAGACTTAGGAACACGCAAAACAAATTCATTTAATGCTTTTCTGAGGGCTTCATAAGGGTCTTCTTCATTCATTTTACCAACCACGATTTTTCTTATTTATTTTTTTAAATTATAACATAGTAATAAAATCTTTCGAGATATATATATCTAGTTACATTAATTAGAAAAAAAATTAAAAATCTCAAATAACATATCTCTAATCCTAATTTTTTATTCTAAACTAAATAAAAGGGAATAATAATCTAAATTATATTCAATAAATTCTTTCCATTTCCATTTATCACTTAGAATTAGAGACTTAACAATTTTAGTTAAGTTTATTTTTTGTTTAAGGATTATATTTTTCGCTTTGAATTTATCAACAAGCCATTCTATTGTTATTGCACCCGAAATACAGTGAGCCCATAATTTTCCATTATCATCTACAATTTGACAATTTTCCCCTTTCTTGAAGCAGTCTGCAATAATTATTTGACCAGGTTTTTTAACAACTCTTGAAATCTCATCAATCGCTTTTATCTTATCTGTGCAAAGGTTAAATGAAGCATTCGAAATAACCAAATCAAAGGAATTTTCCGGAAATGGAATGTTTTCAAAACTACCTACTTTAAGTTTTATTCCTTTTTGAAGTCCAAATTTATTCATTATTTTTTTTGCCAATGATATAGAAATAGGGGACGGATCTATTCCATATATATTGAAATTTTTATTGAATTTGTCCATAATAGCAATTGGTATTGTTCCAGGTCCAGTACCAATATCCAAGATCTTCATTGAATTTTGAATATTAATTAAATTTAGTATTTTTTCTGATAATGGTTTGAAGTTCTGTACTCTTGATTTTACTTTTTCATAATCGTATTTTTCCCACTTATTATTATAATAATCAATTGTATATCTAGTTTTTTTACAGCTATTATTACGATCTTTCAATATTTTCACAACTTATAATAAAATTATCTTTTATTACGAGATAAATTTATTATCTAATAATATAACAATGTTATTTTCTTTAAAAACTTTAATTAATTGTTTAAAACATAAAATTATTTCTACTAGAGGGATGCAAAGTGATCGAAAAAATTAGTGTCAGGACTCATGGACGAGAAGAAGTAATAGATATCACTGAAACTGTTGAAAATATTATATCCAAATCTAAAGTCGCAAGCGGTTATTGTATTATTTATGTTCCTCACACTACTGCAGCTATCACCATAAATGAAAATGCAGACCCTGCAGTAAAGCGAGATGTTTTAAAAATTCTAGATAAATTAATACCCCAAAATGGAGATTATGAGCATTTTGAAGGCAATTCACCAGCTCATATAAAATCAATTTTAACGGGGATTTCCCAAATGATATTAATAGAAAATGGAAAATTGAAATTAGGGACATGGCAGGGTATTTACTTATGCGAGTATGATGGACCAAGATCTAGAAGTGTTTTAATAAAAATAATAAGTACTTAATTTAAAAGTAAAAGTGAATCCTAATCCAAAAGTTTACTTTCCATTATTCAAATATTTTTGTAGGAACGGCTCTAATTTTACCGTGTGTGTCTGAATCCCCACAACTTTATAGGGCTCAGCACCCATTGCAAGTGCTATCAATTGTGATAAATTAAGATGAAATAATTTGAATTGTTCTCCATATTTCTTTTCTAAATAGGGTTGGTAACGATCAAACTGCAGTTGGCAGTTAGGACACATGTGAAGTAAGAGATTTACTCCTTCTGATTTCAAACTTTTCAGCTTTCTTAAAGTAATTTCCAAGGAAAGAGGCTTATTTTTATATCTAACTCTAAAACCTGCACCACAAGTGAGGATTTTTTCAGGATACCATTGAAGAGCATCCAGTCCAAGGCAATCGGCAATGTCATCTATAACTGTCGAGTCATCATACTTTCCAATAGCATCATTAGAAAATGTTTTATAATAATGACAAGCTGGATGGGATGCAACTCTTAATTTCGATAAATCAAATTTATTAAATTCTGCTATTTTTTCCCTGACTTTGTGAAAAATCTCTAGCACATGGAAGAAATTATTCCGGCTATCAAGATTATTTTTGTATTTCATACCAACTTGCTCTAGAATGCTATTAACTTTTTCAAAAATTTCTGGTTTTTCTCTCAACAAATAACAACTTTTTTTGTTAATAGCATAACAAGTTGAGCACAAAACGGCAAAATTTTCATATTTTGTTTTTTCTTTTGCAAGCCAAAAATTTCGGGCAGCTATTGTAGTAGTGGAAAGTTGATCGAATAAATCATAATAATAACCTAAACCAGTACAACAACTTTGATTTGGATCTTGTATCCAATCAATTCCCAATTTAGTAAATGCCCATTTTGTTGAGCTTTCTACTCCAGGATATTCAACATTCATAAGACAGGATCTAAAGAAGAAGATTTTACGAGTTGGAATATTCTTTGTCATTTTTAAGGTTCCTTTTGTCTTTTTGATTGTTCCTTAAGTTTTTTAAGTCTTTCAACAAACCCAGTTTGCTCTAAAATGGTACGAATTTCTTTTCTCGCCTCAATGGGTAGTAATGGAGGCTCCAGTCCAAGTTGTTCCCTTACATTCTCATTATTTAATCGTATCTCTAACCATTCTTCGCCCCAATCCTCATATAATTTCTCGACCATTTTCCTTGAATAAGATCCTGCCCCGATTTCTATAAAACTATCTCCATATGCTAAAAAATCTTGGATTTGATCTTTATTGAACCCCTCTTCTATTGATTTCTGTTTAAGAACTTGAATTACTGTTATTGGACTATTTCCTCGAGGACATCGCATATGACATGTATAACACGAAAAACAGTTCCAAATTAATTCATCTTGAAGTATATGTGGATATCCTTGTAAAACAGCATTCATAACTTTACGTGGAGAAAAATCGCTATATCTAGCTGCAGGACATCCAGATGAACAAAGACCACATTGAATACATTTTAAAAGGCCGATATCTTTTGGAATTCGATCAGCTACCAAAATTTCTTTGACAATTTCTGAATCTTTACTCTTAGTTTTTTCCAATAAAATCGACCTTTTTAATTTAAAAAGAAAAATCTCTTTTCGTAATTATCTTAACATCTCTAAAAACGCTTCTAACCTGGTCTTGACTTGGCCTGCTGAGCACTGTGTAGGATCTACACAATCCCCATCCAAAATTAAGAATGGAATGTCTTCATCCCGAAAGGCTTGTTGAATAGAAGGTGCACCGCTAGTAGATTGCCTGCAGCCCCAAATTGAATAATGAATGGCAGCATCAATTTTATATTTCTTTGCAGCTTCCAGATTCATTTTTATCCTTTTTTCAATAGAACCATTAAAAATATTCCGAACATATTTTTTTGCTAGACCTTCGAATAAATCATGATTCTCAATTTTATGGGAACTTGTCATATAAAGTTCGTTAAAAACTATTGTAGCATTATTCTGTTCAAAAATCTCCCCAAATAGTTGTAGATTATATAATGGCGGTAAAAATAGCCACATAATTCTAGGAGCATCATTATCAACAAATCCTTCACCCTTTGCGATTCTTTCTTTAATTTCCTTTAGAATTTCTTCATGATAAGCAATGCCATCTAAAAAATTGCCACCCTTAAATGTAAAGTTAAAGAGGTCTAATAAGAAACCTTCACTGCTGCTGCTAGGAGGGGGTTTAACTATAGCTCTTAAATTACATATTTCCCTATATAAATCAACGCATCTATTAGATAATTTCACCATTTCTTTAAACTTATTTTCATTAAACTCTTCATAATGACTATGTTTCCCAATGAAATCTGCAGCTTTTAACAATTGATTTTTAACATATTCAATTCCCTCTTCATTCTCTTCTGCACCGAAATCGAGATATAATATTGGTTTTTTTTCAAAGTAATTAAGTAAATCAAAACTTTTACCTTGGGCATCACATGAATTAGGAATTGTAGAGACGATCATATCAGGATTTCTCGGAAATCCCTTTAAAAAGTAATTTCCTATAATATGCCTTTGAAAGCTACAACAATCTCTACTAACATATTTTTCTGCTTCGGTCAAGATTTTTTGAGTTTTTGCCTCCATAGCTGAAAGCACTCCACTTAATAACTCCGGTTGAAGAGGAATAACATCATTTGCAAAGAATAATTCCAAGGGAGATGGGACATTTGTCCATGCCATTTTTACATTATTATTTTTAGCATTCAAAGCAGAATCCATATATTTGAAAAATAACGTTCCCATCATTTCAGAACTTTTTAAGGTACCTTCCAACATTTTTCTTGCCATTTAATCACCTATTATTTCCAAAAATGCTTCAATTCGAGTTCTTAATTGTCCTGCGTCAACTCCATATTCTGTTTCTAAATTTAAAATAGGTATTCCAATTTTGTTTAATTCTTCCTTAAAAATTGGGTAGTCATATTTGAAATTATCACAAAATTTTAAAGTATGATAAATTACTCCATCAATTCTATAATCTTCAATTGCATTCAATACATATTTTAAACGTGAGCGTGAATCTGTCTCTCTCATACGTGGACATTGAATTTTATTAAATTGATATTCTGCAATCGCAGCAATAGGGCTTTCAATTTCTTCATTGATTAAATCGGACGCATACCTACTTTCAGTGCATGTTTCTTCAAAAACTACCATTCCTCCCGCTGATTCTACCGTTTTCTGGATTCTCGTGTCTTGTTCTGCCAATATACTTCCAGAGTACAAAATCCTTTTTCTTCCGTTGATTTTTGGGTAATTATCAATTTCTTTTATCAATAAAGTTAAAAGTTCATTAACTTTCTCCTTATCCAAAATCATCGCAGCACGATATACTTCGAAAGCATCAATACTATTTATCGGAAGGGCTATTTCTCTCCTTTTCTCTTGAAATTTATTTAATAATCGTCTCGTTTCATTAAATACTCTAATTGATTTGGAAATGTCATCATTTGTGATCTTAACACCTAAAAAATTTTCGAGACTATTTGTAAACTTTGTAAGCTCTTTTTCGAAATAATTCACACCATTTTTTGTTTTATTCCTAGGTAAAAGAATTTGGTATATAAAAGTAGGTTGATTTAAATGAATTTGCCATATTTCCAATAATCTCCTTATAGCATCACAAGTATGTGCAGATACTATTCCATCTAAGAAGTTCAGTGAATCACCTGTAAGTTTGTAGCCTAGGATTGCGCGTGCGAAAGGGCAAATTCTAGAAAAAAATAAGTTATCAGCTTCAGATGCGGGAGTGTCTTCATCACCACCGGGGTAGATTCGGTAAGGGATTGCCCCACCAGCATGTATAATTTCTTCTGGTGTATAATTACAAATCCAGCCAATTATTTTCTTATTGGTCATTGACCAGAGTTCATCTATTCGATTATTATTAAGATCCTTAATTTTATCTAAAATTGTCATTATGACACCGTTATATTCCTAATTTATCAAATCGAATTTTAATTTCTAAATTGTAAATATTTAATAAATGGGACTAGCTTTTTTCTAACTTTTCATAAGCTATTATTGCAGCCCCTAATGCTCCTGGGATTTGCGGTTCATCAGGAACTAATACATCCATTTTAAGTTCATCCTTGATTGCTTTTTTTACACCAATATTTTTAGCAACACCGCCACAGAATGCGAGTGCAGGTTGGATTTTGATCCGTTTTACCATCCCAACAATTCTCTTGACAATGGCTTTATGAATTCCTGAAATAATATCTTCTTTTTGAATCCCACTTGCAAATAAAGAAATAATTTCACTCTCTGCAAAGACAGTACACATTGAACTGATGTTTGAAGGTTTTTTAGATTTTAGTGAAATTGGTCCCATTTCACTAATATGCCCAACTTTGAGAGCATTCGCCATTACTTCAATAAATCTTCCAGTTCCTGCAGCACATTTGTCATTCATTACAAAGTCTAATACTTTTCCATTTTTCCCTACACTAATACCTTTCGAATCTTGGCCTCCAATGTCAATAATAGTTCTCACTTCGTCTCCCAATAAGAAATTAACACCTCGGGCATGGGCACTAATTTCAGTAATCGTACCGTCTGCAAATGGAATTGAATATCGCCCATATCCAGTACCCATAATAAAATTGATGTCATCTTTATTTAAATTACTTTGATTTAAAGCCTTTTCGTAAACTTCTCCTCCAATTCTCTCGAATTCATGGCCACTCCGTGAAATAAAGTACCCAATCATTTTTTCTCCATCATAAAAAGCACATTTTGTAGTTAGACTTCCTATATCAATTCCTGCAGTAATCGGCAAACTAATTCACTCAATTCGGTTTTTCTTTTCAAAATAGGAGAATACTCAGTTATTACTTCATGATTTTACTTTCTTAAGAATTTATGTCGCATTTAGACATATTCTGAAAATAGATCCTTTTTTTTATAATTCAACATACTAAAAAAATATTTGCGGAATCCCGCTGAATAGCATTTAATTATTTCTTTATTATACTATTTCTGAGTTTATAACGATGTTATATGTTTAAAGATTTCGTTAATTCGCATACTTTAGATAAATTAGCAATTTTTTTTTTTGTTAATAAATTCTATGAAATAAAGAAATTAGGTTGTTGATGAATGCCTTTTCTCTTGTTCATAACGGGCTCCACCGAGTATTATATTAACTTCGGGAATTGTTTCTCCAATTTTCTCAAGAATAATTGCCTCATGTGGACAGTTAGTTGCACAAACACCACAACCAATACACTCAGGTTCATTCGAGATTAAAAGGATATAATAAATGATTAGATTAATGGATTTGGGGGTTTGAATTCTCCAATTACAATTTTTGGTGGGGTTTTTTTCATTTCTTGTTCTCGTAAATCGAGTAACATCTGTCCGATTTCTGAAAATGCATAAACGGGTATATTTCTTCCATATTTTTTTCGAGCTTTTTTGGAGACCATATTTCTCATAACTTTTGAACCACAACCATGAGCGAGATCAAATTGAAGGATAAAAGGAATCAAGTCCTCTGTAATACCTGTAGTGTGCATTCCACAAACTATAGCTTTTGAATCAAATTCCTTTTCAAAGGCCCGTATTTTAATAATTTCTTTTGCATTTGGTCCTGTAATCGTAACTCCTACTTTCTTATAACCCAATTCAAATGCTTTTTTTACTCCAGCAGTTTGATCTAATGTGGCATTTTCAGGATCAAGAAGAATAGCTCCTAGATTTTTTAACCTGGAAATTACATTAGGGATCGGAGTGGTTGAGATGAGAGCATTCATTGCGATACCAATTCCTTGGACGATTTTTGGAGCATTGGTTATTACTGTTCCTGCACCATCACATGGTTCAACTACACAATCAATTAAGCCAAATTTCAAACCAGTGCAAAAAGTTTCAGAGGCCCCATATCCGACTCCATCAAAATCCACAGCTATAGTTCTATTAGGAGAACATAAATGAAATAAATATTTTATTTTTCTTTCAAGATGTTTTTTAACTGTATCTCTCGTATGATATTTTGTCCCACCCATAAATTCATGAAGAGGACAAAATTTAACTAGTGGATCACTCTCAACTGAAATTACTTCTCTTCCACTTACAATTACTCGCGCCTTAGCGACTTCCCAAATATGTCGATCTTTTTTAACCAATTATATCCCTTTTTTAAGATTTATCAAATTCAATCTATTTGGATTATCACAATGTTATATTACAATGTTATTTATTAATATTTAATGGTAATTATCAGATGAATGACAAATGATTATCAAAGCCCTTGGTTTACTTTTTGCTAGATTGGAAAGTACATTAGCTTAATTCTATAACTAAAAATATGGTTATTTATGTTGCAATTCCATTTTCATAATGATGATTTTCTGGATGTACTTTTTCAATAAATGATAAGTCAAAAATTTCCGATTCTTTTAATTTTCTTTCAATATAACCCAACTTCTGAAGTACAGAAACAAATTCCATTGTAGAATTTATATATTCGGGAGGTAATGCTGCACAGTATTTTGGTGAGATTCTATACGTATTTAAAATAAAATCCAAATTAATAAATTCAACTTCTTTCTCAACAATTTTTGCGATTCCCCTTGGATTCTTTCGGAGAGATGTACATGCATCTTTATGGAGTTCAATAAAACTTTCAACAACTTCAGGATAATTCTCAATTAAAAAATCACTAACCACTATTCCATAACTTGGATTATATGGCCACCAGATTTTAGTTGGAATAACAATCTTAGTTTTTAAATATTGGTTTAAAAACACTGGCAATGCTGGAGTTCCAACTGCAGCATCTACGATATAATTTTCCATATCTGATAAAATAAAATCTGTGATGTCATAGTTTTTTATTTTGATTTTATCTCGCAATCCAGCTTTTTTAATACAATCCCGCAACATTACATCATGAATAGAACCTCTTTTTGGAACACCAATAGATTTATTCTTAAATTGATTAAAAAAATCTATTATCCTATTATTGACCTCTTTTAAAGATTTATAGTGATCGAATGCAACCATGATTGTTCCTTCAACATGTCCTCCTGCAATACATTTAATATTAGCCCGTTTATCGATTCCTATAATTGTTGGTGGTAATCCGATATAACCTATTTCTAGTTCTCCGTGTAAAAATTTTTTAATTATACTCGGACCAGTTCCATGTAACTCCCATTCTGTTTTAATATTCAAAGATTTTTCAACTGTATTATTAAACATTAAAGGAAATGATGTATGGTAGATAGTCGAGAGAAATGCTATTCGAATTTTTTTTAGATCTTTAATTACCATTAGGAATTCACCTAAATTACATCAATATTTTATTCAAATATAACATTGTTATACTGAAGATGTTAATAAGTTATACTATTATTACTAACAGTAATTTTTTACCTATTAAAAATTACCCTTATGCATAACATTTATATATGATTGATTAGTATTGGAAGTAATAAATTACATTGTAATAAATTACCAGTAGTAATAATGGTGATGAACAAAAAATGTCAAAGAGAATAATTGGATTAGAATGTCCAGAATGTGGAATTATTTACCCACAGGAATTAACCCCCATTTGCAAAGAATGTTGGGGACCTTTAAAAGTAAAATATGATTATGAAATAATAAAAAATAAGATCTCTAAAGAAAAATTAAATAATCGTGCTTTTAATCAATGGAGATATATTGAATTATTACCCATTGAGGATTCAACTAAAATAATTTCTCTTAATGATGGTGGAACTCCATTATTAAGATGCAAAAACTTAGGTAATGAATTAGGCCTTAAAGAATTGTATGTAAAAAATGATACTATTAATCCTACTTTATCATTTAAAGATCGTCCTGCATCAGTTGGAATATCAAAATGTAATGAATTAGGTATTAATACTGTTGGTTGTGCCTCAACAGGAAATTTAGCCGCATCAACTGCCGCCCATGCCGCTATAGCTGGATTTCTTTGCTATATCTTTGTACCAGCAAACATTGAATATTCAAAGATTACTCAAACAGCAATTCATGGAGTAAATATTATTGGTGTTAAGGGCACCTATGACGCCGCAAATCGGTTAGGTATTCTTGTCACTGAAGTTTTTAAATGGGGGCTTTTAAATATTAATGTACGTCCCTATTACACAGAAGGCTCAAAAACAATCGCTTTTGAAACTTGTGAACAGTTGAATTGGGAATCACCTGATAACATTATCGTTCCGATGGGAAGTGGTGCATTATTATGTTCGGTCTATAGAGCCCTAACAGAGCTACAAAAAATTGGTTTTATTAAAAATAATAATACTCAAATTTCAGGAGCCCAACCTTCTGGGTGCTCTCCCATTGTAACGTCCAAAAATACGAAATCCGATATTTTTCCAATTGAAAATCCAGACACTTTAGCAAAAAGTTTAGCAATAGGAAATCCAGCCAGCGGCTATGAGGCTATTAATGTTATAAATTCAACAAATGGTAGTGCAAATGCACCTACTGATTCTGAAATCACAGATGCGATAAAACTTTTAGCAAAAAGAGAAGGGATTTATGCAGAACCTGCAGGTGCAATTACATTAGCGGCTCTAATAAATTTAGTTCGATCCGGAGAAATTTCAAAAGATGAAAGCGTTGTGTTACTTGTAACAGGAAATGGATTCAAGGCTCATCAGACAGTAACTAATCTAATTCCACAAATACCCATTATCGAACCAACTTTAGATGCATTAGAGAAATATACGAAAAAAAAGGAGGCGATAGTAGTTGCCAAAAATTAAATTTCTATTTTTTTCATCACTCCATGATTTAACAAATACGGAGTCAATTGAATTAGAAATAAATGGAACAGTAGAAAAAGCGTTGGAAAAGATTTATGATATTTATGGAGATGCATTCAAAAATAGAATTTTAGATAAAAATACGGGAAAAATT
>JABXJV010000146.1 GCA_013375355.1 Candidatus Helarchaeota archaeon | reverse complement strand
ATCTTTATGAAATGGATCCTAGTGGAGCTTTGCTTCCTGATGATTTTATTTCAACAGGTTCTGGCAGTCCAATATCTTATGGTGTTTTAGAAGGTGGATACAGAGATGATTTAACTCTAGAAGAGGCCAAAAAACTTGCTTTGAAAGCGATGTTATCAGCAATTGAAAGGAATCCTCATACTGGAAATGGAGTTGATATGGCAGTTATTACAAATGAAGGATTTAGACGATTATCAGATGAAGAAATTTCACAATTAAACGGAGGTAAAAATTAAATGATGGATCCTAGAGGTATGGGTGGATATGATAGAATTGCAACAATGTTCAGTCCTGATGGGCGAATTCACCAAATTGAATATGCTCGAGAGGCTGTAAAACGTGGTTCGCTGGTTTTAGCAGCTCGAAATAGTAAAGGCTTGGTTATTTTAAGCGAACTGAAGCATAGTAATCCTCTATTTGAATTTAATGAGAAAATTTTTCAAATTGATGAATATATATATGCTGCATATTCAGGTCTCTTGGCAGATTCAAGAGTTCTTATTGATCAAGCAAGAGTTGAAGCACAAATTCAAAGGATATATTACAATGAAGAACCTAATCTCGACGTTTTATCTTGGAAAATAAGTAATATTTTTCAAAAAGTAACACAATATGGAGGTAGACCCTTTGGTGTAAGCTTATTATTCGCGGGTTTCGATCATAATGGCCCCTCCCTACATCTAATAGAACCCAGCGGTGCTAAATTTACGGTTAATGCTATAGCTGTCGGTAGAAAGGAAGATGACGCAGTTGATTTATTAAAAACACAATATAATCCGAAAGCTACATTATCTGAAATGAAGGAAATGCTTCTAAACATTTATGAACAGGTAATTGGCGAAAAAAAACCTGCTGAATTATTGCTTATTGACCAAGAGAAAAAAGAAATCAAGAAAGAGAGGGTAAACCTCTAATTTTTTTTTTATTTATTATATTTTAGTTTGAGCTTTTTCATATATTTTTTTAGCTAATAATGAAAAAGTATCATCTACATTTTCACCTGTTTTAGCAGAAATCTCCGTATAACCAAATTCCATTTTTTTTGCTAATTCATAGCCCCATTCTGGTTTTACTTCCCTTTGATCAATAAGATCAATTTTATTTCCTATTAGAATACCTGCTTTCAATTTTTTTGTTGCATATTTTAAAAATATTTTATAGAATTTTGGAGCATCTTTTGAAAAACTTTCAGAATCAGTTATATCATAAAGAATAATTAGAGCATCTGCACCTGCGAAAAATGTCGGATATAGATTTTCGAAGTTTTCTTGGCCTGCAAAATCGTAGATTAAAATTCGAATCGGGTTATCATCAATTAAAATGTCTTTAGTTTTTACTTCTATTCCTACACTTGGTTTATAAGTTTCCCGAAAAGCTCCTCTTACATATCGAAGTAAAGTTGTGGTTTTTCCTACTGCAACACCCCCAACTAACACAATTTTGAACTCGTGTTTAATCTGTTTATCTTTAGCCTTAAATGTATCAATTTTGGCCATTTTTTCCAATTCTGTATCTCTTATTTCACTTGCAATTTTTTCAAATTCTTCATAAACTTTCTCAAAATAAAGAGGATTTGGAGAAAACCCTTTTGAATTAGCTTCGACTATATCTCTAGCGACTTTTTTTAATTTAGATTCTAGTTTTTCCATATTTTTATAGATAAATGAAGTGTATTTGTCATTAAATAATAGAGAAATTGTACAATCACGCTTTGTCCTTTCTGATTGAATTTTTTCGGGAATTGGCTCTGAAATTTCAAAAAATAACGAAACTGAATTCAAACCAAATGTTGGAAAAGGAAGTGTTGCAATACGAGATGGAACTCTTCCCTCCTCACCGGTAAGTAAAGAAATAGATTTTACAGCAACAGTAGAGCGTAAATTTTGATCGATTTCTGGCCACCAAGCGCTAGGCTCGATGCCAGATTCTCTAAAAATTGAGAAAACAATCCCTTTAACAATTTTTTCTGCAATTTCGGACATTTTAATTCGTTCACAAATTGTTCTAATTCAAATTAGACGAATTACTATTAGAATTACGCTGGATTATTATTTATATTTAATAGGATTTTTCCTTATATTTTTAGTTCCTAATTTTTAATAAATTAGATTCACAATAAATAAGCCAACATTTTTCAAAAAGTTTTTAATCGAGGTAGGATTAAAAGGAAATATGGTAAAAAAAGATTTTATACTAAAAGGAGTTGTTTATAATGCAATGGGAGATGTGGGGCCTGAAGTTAAATTCCATCACCCAAAATCTGACTTTTTTGATGATGCTACATTGACTACAATTGCAATTAAGTCAATTACACTTTTAACAGGCGATGAAGGTCATGTGCCGGATCAAATTTCGATAATTCTTTATGCTAAATATCAACTCTTAGGAATTTTATTTCAATTTGAAGTAACAGACGAAAAATCGAGGGGAGGGGTCGTAGATTCGAATATAATCATATTATTTAATGAGAAATATTCCTCAATTGCTTACAAATACAGCGATTTATTCAATGCTTTGCTCATTGAAGTTGCAAAAAAAATAAATGAAAGTGAAATGGCGAAAAATAGGGAAGAGGTTGAATCCATAATAGTTAAGCTTTATGAAACCTTAATTAAAAATCTCGATTCCTTAAAAAAAGCGGAAGCACAAGCTTTAAAAACTGTCAAAAAGAAAAAACCTGCCTATAGATTTAAGATTGTAGTTATCGGAGATGGAAGAGTAGGCAAAACCACTACACTTCTCCGTTATGTAGATAACGCATTTCAAGAAACTTATTTACCTACAATTGGAGTAAATGTGTCTAACAAAGATATTTCGTTAGCTAGGGCTACAAAAAAAGTAAGAGTAAGACTGAATTTTTATGATATTGCAGGTCAGGAAAAATTTAAACTCATGAGAAGAGTCTTCTATGAGGGATTGAATGGAGCTGTCATAATGTTTGATATTACATCAATTGAATCTTTTCAACACCTTGATAATTGGATTAAAGATGTTTCTGAGGCATTTTCGCCTAAAAAAGTTAAAGGAATTATTGTTGGAAATAAAATCGACTTGGAATCACAAAGAATAATTAAAAAAGAAGATGCTGAAGCTATAGCAAAAAAATTTGGATTAGATTACATAGAGGTTTCTGCGAAGTCGGGCGAAAAAATTAATGAAGCATTTACTCTCCTTGCAAAAATAGTAATGAAAAAATAAAAAATAGTTAAATTTGACAAATAATAAAAAGAAATTTTAAGCACAACATAATAAAGAATAAATTATGGTTAATGAAAAACAAATTTTAAAGGGGATTATTTATACTGTAGTGGGCGAATTTGGACCCGAAGTTAAAGATTATTATCCACAAACTGAATTCGACCTCGCTATATTAGAATTAGTTGCAATCAAATCAATGACACTATTAACTGGGGAAGAGGGAAGAGTACCTAAAGAAGTATCTATTATTCCTTTTGTAAAATACCAACTTATTGGTATTGTTTATCATTTCGAACTTAAAGATGAGTCGAAGAGAGGGGGAGCCAGAGACTCTAATTTAACTGTGCTTTTCAATGAAAAATACTCCTCCCTTGCTTATAAATATTCTGAACAGTTTGAAAAGCTACTTAGAGAGGTCGCAAATAAAATAATTGAAAAAGAAATTTCAAATAACGAAGAAAAAATTGAACCAGTATTAAAAGAGCTTTATCAAAAGCTACTTAATAATCTAGATTCTATAAGAGAGGCAGAAAAAAGAGCTAGGGAAAGAGTTGTAGAAAAAAAACCAGATTTTAGATTCAAAGTAGTAGTCATCGGTGATGCAGGTGTTGGAAAAACAACATTGCTTCTACGATTTGTGGATGATAGTTTTCAAGAAAGTTATCTCCCTACGATTGGGGTGAATGTTTGTAACAAGAAGGTCTCTATAGCCAATAAAAATATTCATTTAAATATCTTTGATATCGCGGGGCAAGAAAAATTCTCATTAATGCGAAGGGTTTTTTATGAAGATGTAAATAGTGTCTTAATTATGTATGATGTTTCGAATAAAGAATCATTCGATCATATTGAAAGTTGGATTAAAGATGTTTCCCCAAATTTTTCATCAAAAAAACCTATAGGATTGATAATTGGAAATAAGATTGATTTAAAATCAAAACGAGTAATCACTAGAAAAGCTGCAGAAAAAATAGCAGAAAAATTTGGATTAGGATATGTAGAAACTTCAGCAAAGACAGGGGAGAAGGTAAACGAAGCTTTTAAGCAACTTGCTGAAATTTTAGTCACAAAATAAGAATTAGCAATTTTTTTAAGATTTTTTTTAATTAGATTTTCGTTCCAAGGATTTTCTTACTAAGTAATTGAAATAACGAGTCTACATTCACACCAGTTCTTGCAGAGGTCTCTAAATAGTCTAATCCTGTTTTATCTGCTATGACTTGGCCAGCCCTTGGTCCTATAACACGATTATCTTTTAGATCTATTTTATTTGCTAAGATAATTCCTTTCCAATCCCTATCCAAGTTTTGTTGAACGTCTTTAAACCAACTTGCAGTGTTGATAAATGTTTGTCTATTGGTAACATCAAAGACAAAAATTACTCCATCTGCTCCTGAGTAGAAAAGTTTTCTTAATTGATTGAATTTTTCTTGGCCAGCTATATCCCAAATTATTAATTCAATATAAGAATCTTGAGGATCCTTCAATTTAACTAATTTGCTCGATGTCTGGACACCGATGGTGGGCACATACAATTTTTTAAAAGCCCTATCAACATATCGGAGTATTAAAGTTGTCTTACCAACTGCTGGATCGCCAACGACAATAACTTTAAATCGGTATTGGGTTTTTGGGGGGGAAACAGTTAATTTAGGGGCAGGAAATTGCTCTCGATCCTCGCTTTGTTGTAATTCTTTTAATAGATCCAAAATTTCCGAATAAAAATCTTTGAGTTCCTTTGAAAATTGAGATGTGTTTTTCTCTTTTTCTAATTTAATAATAATTTTTGAAAAATCATTCAACCGTTCGTTTAAAACGTTCATATATTTGTAAATTACTGAATTATATTTATCATCAAATAAAATTGTCACTGAAGCATCTCTACAACCACCACGTGCTTGAGGGTCTTCGATTTCTAAATATTTTACCAATCCAGAGCGCCCTAAATTCGGAAATGGGACTACTGCCGTTGTTTCTGGAACCTCTCCTTCTTCACCTGTTAATAGTGTAATTGATTTTAAAGAAATTAACCTTAAGGTATCGGTTTTAATTTCTAAGGGATACCAAGCTAATGGAGAAGGTCCAATATTCTCAAATTTTGAATAAACTACTCCTTTTAAAATTTCTGATTCCAAATTTTTTCCTCTATGATTTTAGAATACTTAAACAAATCGCAATAAATTATGATAAAGTTTATGATATGATAGAATAGAAAATTAATTTATAAAATAGTATAAAATTATATTTAAAATCTCAAAAAATCATTATAGAGGAATTAATTTGGTTGTCCTTCTTGATAATTTTATCTGGAATTCTGGAGTATTATTGTTTTTCGCATACATTATTAGTTTGATAATTTTTTCAATCTATTTTATTAAAAAAGCACGTAAAACTTCTATTGAAATGGAACGAAGAGATCTTTATGGGTATTGTATTGCATTTTTTTATTTAATTATAGGTATTACATATTGTATTCGTCTCTATTTTATGTTCTTTTTACCTCCAGATCGAATAGTATTTGTCTTTAACCTTGTTTCAACGGAGCGTATAGACCCTACAATTCGTTTATTCTGGCAATTTCATATGTCAGTAGCGTTCTTAGGAATAAGTATACTCATGATTGGAGTCGAATCTCAAGTATATACAAAATTTCACTATGTAATATCTGCGATAACCTTAATATTTACCCCCATATTAGTCCTTGTTCCATATGATTTGGCCCATACTTTATATCTCCTACCAATGGGAACTCCAATTGTAATTATATTAATTTATATCTATGTTGGTGTAGAAAATCCTGGTTTACGAAAAAATGCCTTTGCCATAGTAATTGGCTGGTTGATTTTTGTTTTAGGTATAGTATTAAACTCAACAACTATGAGGAAAATGTTTAATCTTGGTGCTTTTACAACTTTTCATCTTGGAGATTTTTCCACTGATCCCTATGGAACAATGGCAATTTTGTATGAGCTATTTGAGCTTAATGGTGTAATATTTTATGTGTATAATATATTGAGCTCTGAATCTGGAGCAATTGTTCCTGCCATACTTGCCCCTATATCCCTTACAACCGGATTTTTAATTCAAGCCGCTGGGTATTCCCGGAAATTTGACTAACATCTATTTTATTTAATTTACTTTTATAAAAAAACATTTTATTTTATATCAATGGTTTTCCAACCATTGAATCAATTTTTTCTCCCAAAAATTTTAAGATTGTCGGTGTAATGTCAGAAGTTTTTGCGAATGGTATCTCCTTCTTCTCCAAACCTTTTCCAGACATTATTAAAGGCACATTCATAGTGTTTCTGTGACATACATCATGAGAAAACAAATGGTGGTAAACCGTTTTTGCATCAGTAACTGCAACTATATCAACTGAACGTTTGTCAATATTAAGAAAACGTGGAAGCTGATCGACTATTATGGGATTATCAATATGATATGTATGCTCCAACCATTCATCAATTGAATGAAATTTTCCATCCAGGAGCTTACTTGCTTTGGGATCTTTTTCATAACCGAATAGATCATTTTTTTCATATGAATATTTTGTCTTTCCGTTATCATACTCTATAATACCTTCTCCATCATGACTTTTTAATTGAATAATCCCTTTATCTTTCCGACAATCTCCATCTCGATAATATATTTGCTGAACGCCATCAAGGTTCAGAATAGTTTCAAAGATATTCACTTTATTAGGTCCATATTTGGTCATTTTATCGTAAGATGCTCTTTGCCGCCAATCATTTTCTTCTTTAAAATTGAAAAATCCAACCCCTCCAAACTCACCCCAATAATCCTTGTTCCGAATTAATCCAAATTTTTCAAGAGAACTAGATAGATCTCTTTGCACATTAGCAGTATAATTTCCATGATCTGAAGTAATAATAAATAAAGTATCATCAAAATAATTATTTTCTTTTAATTTTTTAATTATACGACCTATATATCTGTCTATCTTTCTTAAGCTTTTAAGATAAGTATCAGATTCAGAACCATATTCATGTAGAATAACATCACTATCGAAATACCAACACGCACAAAATTTTGGAGCCTCATTTTCTTCAAAATAATCACTAGGATTTAAGAAGCTATTAATTACTGGTTTATCCAAAGATGTAAAAAATTCTTGACGATTAAACCCGAAATCTCTAGTTGCTCCACGAAAGAGGAATTCAAATGCGGAAAAAGTGTTTCCATTTACTAGTTCATATATAGTTTTAACGCTCCTATTCATATGGTCATTAATTTCTAAGCCAATAATACCTTTTGTATAATCGATTTCTGTTAATTTAGCATAATTTCGATCTACCCACTTGAGTAAGGGCACATCATATCCATCTGGATATTGTCCTGTTAAAATAGTAGTATGGGCTGGTACTGTAATTGTAGGGAAAGTTGTTATACAATTCTTACAATAAAGTCCATCGGTTAAATATTCAGAGATATTTTTCAAGTATCCCTTTTCAACTAAGTCAAAAAATTGGTCTGCTCTGACATCATCAATAATAAATAAAATTGCATGATTAAATTTTTGAATTTATAACCCTCCTATTCAATTAACCTCTTTTTCTAGATATTTTCGATATTCTAGCATCGCTTTAATACACTTAACAGCTTGTTGCATCGATGAAATTACGGGGATATTATAAGCTTCTCCTGCGCTACGTATTATACTAGATAAAAGTGGACTCGAAAAGGTGCAAATTATCTTCGTTTTGCCTATTCCATTTTTGGCAATCACCTTAGTATACATTTTAAACATTTCTTTTGATATTGATTGATCAGTATCATCAGTAACATCTAAAACTTGCTCTGGAATAACTATAATCATTATTAAAGCGTCTACATTTTCGTCATTTAATACGTTTTTTATACTATATGTCATTAATTCAGGTCCAGCAGGTCCAATATCTACTGGATTCTTTAATGATGAAACCCAATTAAATTTAGGATATGCTTTTTTTTCTAATTTTTCAATGGTTTCATCAGAAAATCTAGCTAATTTCAAACCTAATTTTGATATTTCATCACATGTAAGAATACCTAAACTGCCGCTAGAAGTAATAATAGCTATTCTATCACCTTTTGGCATTGGTTGGGAGGCAAATACTCTTGCAAAATCAAATAATTGATAAAAATTATTAGCACGTATTACCCCAATTTGTTTAAACAAAGAATCATAAACAAAGTCACTTCCTGCGATGCTACCTGTGTGACTAAATGCTGCTTTGGACCCGATTTCGGATCTACCATTTTTTACAATAATAATAGGTTTCTTTTTAGTTACTTTACTTAATACATTCCTAAATCTAGTTTCATTCCCTATTTTTACTCCCTCTAAATAAACAGCTATTGCTTTTGTTTTCTCATCCGTCATCAGATATTCTATAACATCTATTTCATCGACGTCCGCCTTGTTTCCTAAGGTGATGACTTTATTGAACCCAAAACCATTCCCCCTTGCCCAATCTATTACAATATTTCCTAATACACCGCTTTGAGCAATAATAGAAATATTTCCTGTTTTAACATTAGATAAATCTGAACCAGAAGTACTGAATTTTGTATATACATCTGAAACTCCTACACAATTAGGACCTATAATTCGAACTCCGGTGTCTTTAGCAATTTTTGAAATTTTATTTTGAAGTTTTGTTTCCTCTTCACGTCCGGTTTCTGTAAAACCAGCAGACTCTATTATTATTCCCTTTACTCCTTTTTCAATACATTCTGAAACAACTTGAAGCACATTTCTCATAGGCACTAATACTAAAGAAAGTTCCACATCATCAGGAATATCTTTAATATTTTTATACGCTTTTTGCCCGAGAATCGTTTCTTTTTTAATGTGAACTGGATATATTTTAAATTTACCAGATCCTATTAAATAATTAGTCTGAAAATATCCAAATTTCGGAGAATCTGTGGCTCCAATAATCGCACAAGATTTAGGATTGAAAAAATAACTTAAATCACTAGTCAATTTTATCAAGCTAACAATTATAAAAAAAAATTTAAATTTATTTAAAAATTAAATCAGAACTGAAGTTATTTTTTTAAAAAAGTGAAGTTGATTATTTTGGCAGAAAAATTTGATGCTCTAATAGTTGGTGGTGGCGTAGGAGGTTGTGCAATAGGAGCACTACTTGCCTATAATGGTTATAAAGTGAAACTTTTTGATAAAAATAAAATCATAGGTGGGCGATGCACAACTTACAATTATAAAGGATTTAAACTGGATTTGGGTGTTCATTTATTTGGAGTGGGGCCAAATGGCTATCTAGGAGATGTGTTGAAACGCATTGAAATGCCAGATGCTATTAAATGGGTCCTTTCTAAGGATCCACGACCTCTTATGAATTATTGTGGTGAAGAGTTAATTTATTCCAGAAAGGCTATGAGTCAGATTGCTGAAAAATATGCACCCGGAGAATTTGATAAGGCTATGAAATTCTTTGCAGATTGTCTTTCAATACGAAAAAAGCAAATTAGAGAACTGTACTACACACCGTTTAATGAATTTTTAAATCAATATTCTACAAATAAGATTATTCATACATTACTTAGCGGAATTGTAGGACAATATTTTTGTGTCTTGCCTGAAAAGGCTTCAGCGGGAGAATTCATTAGATGTTTTCGCCAAGTAGCCTCATCACGCTCTTCTGCCTACCCAATTGGTGGTTGTATTGCTATCCCTCAAGCTTATGTTGATGGAATTAAAAAATATGGTGGAGAAGTTCAACTAGATGCAAAAATCAAAAAAATTCATGTAGAAGATGATAGAGCAACGGGAATAGAATTAGAAGATGGAACTTCATATGAATCAGATATAATCATTAGTAATGCTGATATTCAAAATACAGTTTCAAATTTGGTAGGAGAGAGAAAATTTCCATCGGAATATGTTGAGCGAGTAAAGAATTTAACTTATGCTCAATATTGCTTAAGTATTAAGGTTGCATTAGATGAAAAGGTGACCGACCAGAAATTGATACTTTATTTACCGTATGAATACAGTGAAATTGATAGAACTTCAGGTATATTTGCTGGTGAAATACCTGATAAAGTGGGTGGGATGATAACTTCTCCAACCAATTATGATCCTAACTTAGCGCCTCCTGGAAAACAATCAATTTTCTTCGGGACCGGGTGCTTACCAGGAGAAACAGTGGAGAAATACAAAAAAATAGGGGAAAAATGTCTAGAGTCTTTAAAAACCGTCTTACCAGCATTAGAAGATCACATTGAATGGTATAAAACAGATACTCCTACTTTAGTCGAGACTTATGCTGGTGAATATGGAAATATTATAGGCGTTGGTCAAACTGTAGATCAAATATATGAACGAAGACCATCTCAAGTTACACCCATAAAAGGCTTATATATCGTAGGTGCAGAGGCAGGTGGTCACGGAATTGGTGCCGAATTGGCTGCAAATAGTGCATTGGAACTAGTTGATATATTACTTGAAAAAACTATTCCAGCAAAATAAAATTTAATTCTTTAAAGGTATTAAATATAAAAAAAAGGGGATAATTTTCCGTTTATTTCTTCCATTCATTGCCACAATTCATACACTTGAACTTTGTTGCGTAGACAGGAGCACCAGCAGCCATGTAGAGGATTTTTGTTCGATCTTTTTCTTGTTTAAGTCGTTTTGACGAACATCTTGGACATGCATAAATTCCAGACGCACCCCAAGGTATCGTTGTTGTTACTGTTTTACCTGTAGAAGGAGTTGCTGCTACAATTTCTTCTTCCGGTGGTTTTAATTTTTCTAATTCTTGTCCAAGTTCATTAATTCTGTTTTCGGCTTCTTCTAATTTTGCATTTAATTCGGAAATTGTGTTATCTCGTTCACTCAATTGCTCAGTCATATTTTCCAATGAAGCGAGTTTTGATTCCAGTTCAGAAATCTTACTATCTTTTTCTTCAACGGCGCTAGAAAGACTTTCAGATTCACCAGCAATTTTTTCTAATTCCGTAACTCTAGTTTCAGCCACTTCAAGTTTTTTTGCTTTTTCTTCAAGATCACTTATCTTAGTTTCCAATTCAGCTGATTTAGCATTTGCTTCTTCTAATTTCGTGGTTAAATCAGAGACTTCTTGATCTTTTTCGCTAATTGCATTGGAAAGATTTTCGCCATCTGCTTCTAAAGAGGTGACTTCACTTTCTTTTGCTTTTAAATTTTCTTCAGTAGTGGCTAATTTACCTTTAACTTCCTCTAACTCGTCTCTTACGTTGCTTAGAAGATTTTTATTCGAACCAAGGTCTTCTTCAAGTTCCTTATTTTTATTGATTTTATCTTCTAATTCTGCATTTAAGGTTTCGATTCGTAACTCGGCAGAACTTAACTTGGCTTCAGTTTGTTCTTTCTCACCTTTCGTTTTTTCAAGTTCTGCTTCTAAAGTTTCTATTCTTTTTCTTGTATCTAATAAATATCGACCTACAACTTTCACAGACTTATCTGGTTTTTCTTCAACTTTTGCCCATTCAATTGCCATGCTTGAATACCTCATTTATCTTGATTAAAACATATTTTATTCTAATTAAATTTTAAATATAATATATTCAAATAACACTTACCATATTATTTGGTTTTAACATTTAAAATTGTTGACAAAATTAAGTCCTATAACTTTGAACTATACTTAAGAGATTTATCTATTTTTAACAAGAAATTGAACATTTAGCTAGATTAATATCAAAAAAAATAATAAAATCCGCTTAAAAAAGTAAAAAAATTAAATTTTTTATTCATTTTTCCTTTGTCATATCGATAACACGGTCAATTTTGTGAAATATTATTGGTAATTCACCTAAGGTAACGAATTCAATTTTTGCTTTTACTCCAAATTCTTTTTCTATACCTTGTTCAAGCTTCTGCCTTAGTTCTTCGGGATCTTTAGTTGAGGTTGCATCATATGTCGTTTTAATCCAGAGCTGATCAAGTTCGCCTTTCTTATCTTTAACAAATGAGAATTGACTTGTATACATTTCAGGCATAGTTTTAAAATATTCTTCGATGTCAAATGGGGTGATATGTTTTTGTTTTGCTCCCTTTACAGTCATTAGATATTTTCTCCTTGTAATTTGCCAAGCTCGACCATGAGTTCTCCCACAATCGCATTTTTCAATCTCAATCTTACCAATATCATCTGTAGCAAACCTAACCAAGGGCATAGCTTCATGGATTAAACCTGTTAAAGTCAACTCCCCCAATTCACCAGGGGCAATCCGTTCTCCTGTATTTGCATCCAAAACCTCGGTATAAATCATATCTTCCCACCAATGGAGGCCATTCATAGCTTGACATTCGTTTAAAACCCACCATAAATCTCCTAACCCACCATGGCTATAGTGCGCCCCTCCTAGCTCATCTAAAAAGTGTTTTCTAAGTTTTGGAGTCATAATATCTCCTGTATGTGTAGTAATTCTTTCAGACATGTAATCTTTTGGATTAATTCCTCTATCTTTTAGGATTTGTTCTACCGCTAAACTTGCATCAACTGCGCTATATGAATACGACGTTTCATCTCTTCTAAAAAAATCTATGGCGTCAATCATTCTACCTACATCTAGCGGAGAGGGAAAACCCGTACCCCATCGTTTTAAACCCAATTGATCAAAGGCTCGATTTAATCCTACTAAATATGCATGCCATGGAATAGTCATAAGCGCTGTTGTCATTCCTGGACGAACTCCAATTCCCCAAAGGTGTCTACAAAACATTTCAGTGATGTTTTTAATATCTGTATTTGTAAATCCAATGTAAGTGCTATCTCCCGAAGTTCCAGTTGAAATTCGATTCTCTATTGAAAAAATTTCTTCTACGCAAAGTGTCTGCCCCCAAGGATCGCCGGTCTTATTCCTATTTTCTCTAATTTGATCTTTATTATTAATTGGAAATTTCATTAAATCATCAAAATTACGAATATCTGCCGGTTTAAGTGAAGCTTCTTCCATTATTTTATGATAATAAGGAGATCGATGATAAATTCTATTTATTTGTACTCTTAATAGCTTTTCTTGAATTTCAATAAGTTCTTTTTTAGGTAGTGTTTCAATCCGGGGATTCCAAAATTCAACCAATCTCATCACCTACTTTAAAAATTTTAATCGCGCAATTGTTCTACCACAATCGCATATTTCTAAATGTTTTGAAGCAAATAATGGCCTTGGGGGAGTATACCTTATGCATGGACTAGCTTCTCTAGTAATATTAGTTACCAATAGTTGACCTCTTTCCCCTTCAGCAACAAGTTCTTTTGGGTTTTCTGGATCTACTATTTCAGCTATGAATGAATCTTGCGGATAATGAAGACCATCGTGTTTTTCACATTCACACGCATAAAATCCGGGAATATTAATCTTCCGAAGATTAAAGAATTCTGCATTCTTCCACCCTTTCCTTTGTAATTTTTCAGCCCTTCTAGTTTCCCATATTATATCATGAACTAAGACCTTTTGATAATTTAAAAAATGTGTCGATTCATCAAAACCTGCTTTTTTTGCATGTTTACTAGCTGCCATAAGCATTGCAAATGGGGTAATGAGACAATTAGGTTTTAATCTCATAGAATCAACTATTCGAGGTATATCGATCTCCACGGCAAGTCCACCCAAAAATCGACAACCTAATTTTAGCGCTGCTTGGTAGACAGAATAAGTAATAGGATCCATTCCTAGGATAATAGCATGAACAAAATCGCCTTGTCGAATTCCAGTGCCAAATAACATCCGCTTTAAGATATCAATTTCAGACTTAAAATCGTTTTGGCTATATCCATAAAAGAATGGGGACCCTTCTACATAAGGAAATTTATCATTAGAAAAGAGTTTCCAAATGGCATCTTCAATAATATTTTGCCTGCCGCCAAAAACATCCTTATTTTTAACAGTATTTTCTATAATTATCTCGTCTGTCAAGATCGGAAATTTTGCTAAATCCTCAATTTTTGTAATGTTAGGATCAACATTATTTTGGTCAAATCGTTTTTTATAAAGTGGACAGTTGTTATAAACGGTATTTAATTGCGTATTTAACCTGTCCAATTGCATTTTTTGTAGCTTTTCTTGTGGTAATTTTTCAATATTATTGAATATCAAAGATTATCCCACCATTTTACCAATTTAGTGTTATTTATAACTAAATTTCAATTTAATCTAATATTGATTAGTTTTACATTTATATTTTTTTAAAAAAATACTATTTTCCTTTAAAAAATAAAAACTAAATTCACAAAAATATTCATATATTGGTCATTTTTATTATTAAACATGCCTAAACAAACATCGTTGTTTCCAGAGGATGAAATTAGAAAGAAGATGAATGCTAGAGTTATAAAAAAGAAATTTAAAAAATTTATTTCAAAAAAAGATGAAATTAAACTTTCGGAACAGTCTAAAAAGCCGAAACAAGAAATTTATAAATGTAAATGCGGATTAAAAATGCATTGGAAAGTAGCAGAGGGAAGATCCGACGGATGCCCCCAATGTAATAGGCATATTCCGCTATCTGAAATTTTTGAGGAGTAAATATTTCTAGGTTTAGTATTATATTTATGAAGATTCTTAAAAAATATCAAGAAGTTTTAAAACCCTTAAAGTGTGTTAATTTTCAATTCTTAATTGAAAAAAATTAAAAAATAATTGTATTTTAATTAAAATCAATCTAAAGAGAAATTTATATGACTGCAATATTCACATTTTGGCCCTTTCAAACCAGGTGCATTGCAATATTTACAGGTGTAATCTAATTCTTGCAATTTTCTTTGTAGTGCTAGCTGTCGCCGTTCATCTTTTCGTTTTGCTTCATCTTCGTCTCTATCTTTTCTCCTATCTTTTACTTCACGTCTTTTTACCCATGGACTTCGAGGATGTAAAAAATACCATAGTGTTATACCAATAGCAACAACAATAGCTCCCACAATACCAAGAATTATGAGAAAATTTACTTCTTCTTGTTTTGCCATTTCAGCAAGAATTAAATTTTTGACATCCTCTTCTGTATCGGTTATTTTTGTCACCTGACAATTCAACTCCTTTGAAAAAATATTTTTCAAAACATTACTGATATTTATTTTAAATAATTTTTTGGAAATTCTTTTTGAATAATAAATAAATTATTATAGTTAAACCTTTTCCTTTTCGAACATTTGTTTAAATTTCTTTCCATTTTGGGCATATAATTGTGCACCTAGTGACATTCTACTTATTTGTTTTTCTGTATATTTCTTTTTAGGTTGTGCAGAAACTCCTCCACCAACTGCCAGTGTTAGGGGTTCAATGACTGTTCTCTCAGTGACCACAGCATTAGCACCTACTACGCAACCATCGCCAATTTCTGTATGTGGTAAAACTGTTGCATTGATACCAATTGTAATTTTATTTCCAATTTTACAAGGACCGTGAATCATGCAATTATGACCCGCAATAACATTATCACCGATTATTGCCGGATTAGTTCCTGGCTCGCAGTGAATAGTAACATTATCTTGGATACTAGTATTTTTTCCTATTCGGATGGGAGCAAAATCTCCTCTAATTACTGCACCAAACCAAATATTTGATCCTTCACCAATTTCTACATCGCCTATTATTGTTGCATTTGGCGCAACAAAAGCCTTTTCATGAATTTTGGGCACTATTCCTTTCGGGGATGGAATAATCATTTTTACACCGCCAATTTACTTTTTCTAAATAATTTTATAATATTCACCAATATTATTTAATAATATTTTTAAATTTTAGTCAAATAGCTTCAACTTCTAAAGTAAAAATGTTAAATACTTCAAATAATTGAAATTTTGGTTTATATTAACATTAATAAATATTTTTTATCTAAAACAATAGAAAAAGAATAAAAAATAAAAGTTTTTTAATCAACTGCTGCTATAATTCCACCAAGAAGTGCACAACCAAGTCCAGCGTATATTAAATACCAACCGGTATCACTAGTCATCATAAACATTATTAGTATTACCATTAATCGAAGAGTATCAATATCCTCAGTCAAGAAGACTACGAGAAGAGTAAAGAGTTGTACGTTATCTATGTCTCCTTGAGCTGTGAAAGCTCCAAGGAATCCTATACCAGCACCAACAATTGCTAAAATTATTCCTAATGTATCTTTTCTCAATTTTAAGACCTGTTTATATTTATTTTAAAAATAAGAAATTTTGCTTATTTCTTTATGAGAATTTCTTTTTATAAAATTTATTATGAGGTCAATCTAAAAAATCAATCAATATTTTAAATCGTATTTATATTTTTACGAAGTTATTTCCACCATTCATTAATATGAATTCGTTCGGATGAGTTAATTGTAAAATCATTTCTTCCAAGATGATAAATTAACTGAGTCTTATTTAAATCATAGCCTTTATTCTCTAGGGAAAAATCCTTTTTAATATAACAATCAAGAACTTTTCCAAAAAACACTGTATGATCACCTGCTTTTACTTTATTGATGACTTGACATTCAATGAATCCAATACATTCCTTAATAATAGGTGGTCGAACTTTATTAGCTGGCAATGGAGTAAGTGATGTGGCTTTAAACTTATCGATATTTTTTCCTGAATTTCTTCCACAGAATAAAACCTCTTTGATAATTTCTCTAGTAGGAACGTTGACTACATATTCTTCAACTTGTTGCAGTAATTTATAACTATGTCGATTAGTATTTGCTATAGAAATAGCAACAATAGGGGGTTTAAATGATACATTCATAGTCCATGCTAAAGTAATAATATTAGGTTTTCCCTCATTATCAATTGTTGTTACTAATACCACATTTCTTGGGTATATTGCCCTATATGAGTCTAATTTTATGATTTCAAATTCCATTAACCTTCACCTCTGGCTTTTTGGGCTACACGAGCCATTACTTTATTCCGCATATCTGGGAATTCAATCTCACGAAAACCTATTCGGTCAATTTTATTTCTTATTAGCTCTAATTGTTCCGATGTCGGAATGGGAGTTATTGGAATACTTTTTGGGCGGATAGGGTCAAATCCAGTATTTTCAAGAACATTATCAAGTGTAACTCCTGGATGAAGCGATTTAATTGCCATCATACCGGTATTAGGATCGGGCTCAAATACACAAAGATTTGTAACCATCGCAATTGGTCCTGAACCCATCCTATGTTTTTTTCGCCATTCAGAGTTAGGATAGCCCTTACACATTATAAAATCAACATTTTCAACGAAAGTTCTCTTCATATGTCGAGGCGTGTAGAGGACAACTTTTTTCATTAAATTTAATGCATCAGAAACTGCCATTCCACCAGGTAATCGAACCTTTGGTTTATGGTAATTTTTTTCTTCCCCATAAATAACTGTATTATTACAATTCCAATTTTTATCGATTTGTGCTGGACGTAAGAATTCGAGGCTTAATCTTCCTTTTTGCCATTGATCCCACATTTCTCGCGCATACATATGGTTTGTAACTTTAATTTCTTTGATTACTTCAGTTATTCCTCTCACCATAAAATCCTCAAAATTAATTGGTTTATGCGGATTTAATCCTAAACCTGAAAAATAAGTAATATCTTTAGCATGTGTAGCTCTAGCTAATTCTATTGCAACCATTGGCATAGGAGTGGCGGCACCTTGAAACATAACATCTCCATCTTTAATATAGCCGGCAAGAGTTGTTACCATAATTTCTGGGGTATTAAATTCTTTTTCTTCTGTCATTTTTTCTCCTCCCACCATTTATCTTTCTTTAATTTAAATTTCTGTAAATATTCTTCCCAATTATTTAGTGAAAAAATATTTTTTTCTAACCATCTATTAAGCCTCTTAGGTTTGGCAAGGGCATTAGCAAGAGTCATAAGAGTTGCCATATCTGATGCATAAAGTGGTGCAAACGATCCGGGATGACTGCCGAATGGTACTTCAACGACAACATCTACTTCAAAGCTATTTATAATGGTATTAATAGGATTACGGTATATATATTCAGTATCCACCAATTTTTCTACAGAAACAATTACTTTACCACCGATTTTACAAGAACGTGAAATCGAATCATCCATGTAAGTTTTAGATCCTTCGAGTTGGATGTTGCCTTGATGATCACCTACCATAGAATGAATAATAGTAACATCAGGCTCTATTGCTTTAACTGCCACCAACTCTTCTTCGGTGTGAGGACATTTCATCATAGTTAAATACGGATTAACTCGAATTAATTCGCTTCCGAACCCTGTTCGTGTTGGAAGAAATGGTAGTCCCATTTCAGAGGCTCTAACTGCCATAAAGAATTGCATTTCCGTAAATTCATTCACTGGAAGAGCTCCTGCTTGGACCTGTTGTTGAAAATTTGGAGCAAATCCGAGGTTTTCCAAGCCGCAATAAATTGTATTTAGGGTTTTAATTTGTCCCATTCCAATCATAGCATCAATTCCAAAGTTTCCAGTTAAAATGGACACGACTAAATCTTTCTTTTGTTGCTTTATTAACTCAAAAATCATTGCCATTGGCTTTCTGTTGGTTATTACCCCACCAAATCCAACATGATCACCTTCATCTATCAAAGCAATAGCATCACTAATGGACATAACTTTATCTTTTACCATTTCTTTTCACTTTGAAGGTATAAATAAATTTTAAAATTCGAATGAAAAAAAATTCTCATTATCCTATAATTTTATTGTCTTGTCAGTTTAAAATAAAGATCAAAAATATATTAAAAAATAAAAAATTAGAATTTTAATAAAAAACTATCTATTTCTTCTTCGTTTCGTAGATGGATCTTGCTAATTTCGTAAATGCATCTACAACATTTTTTCCCGTTAATGCAGAAGTTTCGATATATAGATAACCTTTCTCTTTGGCTAATTTTTCGGCTTTATCTGTTGCGATTTTCCTTTGATCAACTAGATCGATTTTATTCCCAACTAAAAGGACTGGAATAGGTCCAACGTTCCCATAAAGTTCATCAACCCATTTTGGAACATGATCAAAACTGGCGGCATTCGTAACGTCAAAAACAACTAGACACCCTCTGGCTTCTTTATAATACATTTTACGAAGACTCCATACGCCTCTTGACCTCCAGTATCCCAGACATTCAGTTTAGCAGTGATTTTTTCAACTCCTAGCATTGGATCATCTCCAAAATAATCAAAATGAACTTCTTTTGAGCCAAAGTCTACTCCAAGAGTGCTCTTTAAGTCCTTTTTGAAATAATCATCTGTAAATCTTACCTTAATCGCTGTTTTTCCCACAGTAGAATCCCCAACTTCAATGATTTTATAACTGAAGACACTCCTTGCTACTTGTTGGGCTTCTTTTTTTGCCCATTCTTCGATTTTTTCACCTTTTACAAGATCTCCTAAATCTGCTTCTAAATTAGTAGGACTAACTATTATTAGAAACCCTTTATCATATGTTTGATCCAAATTCTTTAAGGCATCTGTGTTTATTTCCTTGATGTTTCCCGAAACGGGACTATTAAGAGTTACCATTCCATTTTCTACTGCGATTGAAGCAAAAGGTTTTCCTTTTTCTACCTTATCTTTTTGGAGAAATTCTATTTCTTTCGGTCTGGCAATGAAATCAATTCCTAATTCATCCAAACCGATTTTACCATTTTCAGAATTAAAGTATACATGCTGGATTGTATAAGCTAAATCATCGGGAATTTTGTAACGACCATCACCAACAACAACCATATTTTCTACTCTCCACGAATAAAATTTAGTGGATTTTTTTGTAATTTATTGGATTTTAAATCAAAAAATTATTTAAATTTTTTTTAAAATTTTAGATTAAAAAATCCTTATAGCTTAAAATCATTAAATCTTAATAAAAATTATTCTTAACTTTTTCAAAATTAATTACTTGGTTATAATATTAGAAAATGTTGAATTTTTTGATATTTAATGAAAAACTAGAATAGTGTTTCAAATGAAAATAAAGGAAAATTTAAAGAAACTTAAAAATATCCTATTAATAATTGGGATAGTTTTTATTACTATTGGAGGCATTATCACACTAAATTTCAATTATGCTCAATCACCAGCACATGAATTTGAGGTTCCTCTTTATGCAATTGATAGCCCAATCTATGATTTTTTACCAGTACGAATTGATTCTACTT